>JAZGEG010000015.1:0-3230 GCA_036478655.1 Candidatus Aenigmatarchaeota archaeon
AGAAGGAAATGCAACGTCCATCACCTTGAGCCCACACCGGTTAAGATCGAAATAAAGGAAAACGCCACGGACAACGAAGTCATGAAGGCTTTCGAAAAATCCGATATTTACAAAAAGCTCAATCTCCAGAAGCCAACTCCTGAACAAATAAAGCTCGCGGAGGAGGCGAAGGAGAGGCACAAGGAAAAACCCAAGGAAGAGAAACCCAAAGAAAAGAAAGAGGAGAAAAAACCAGAGAAGAAACCCGAAAAGAAAGAAAAGCCGAAGAAAGAGAAAAAGAAGCACGAGAAGAAACCCAAGAAAAAAGAGGCGAAGCCCAAGAAGAAACACGAAAAGAAACCCGAAAAGAAGAAAGCAAAGAAGAAGGCTAAAAAATAAGATCCAGATCTTTCAACCGTTTCTTGACCTCAGGAGTGCATTCAGGGCAGACCCAGATTTCAACCTTGCCCTTTTCCTTTCGCTTGACGATCTCCAGCCTTCCGGGCAGGTTCGCCCGGAATTTTTTCTTACAGACGTTGCAGGTCTTCAGCTTGATCATGACTGAACCTCATGCGGAGACGAGCATCCCCCCGGCCCCCATCGCGGCGAACCTGTGTACAAGCGCGGCCAGGGTGTTGAGTATGCCCTGCGCTTCGCCCAAATCCAATTTTATGTTGTCCGGTTCAAGGATTTCGATGGATGACGGACCGTAATTCAGGACTATGTAAATAAGCTTGTCAAAATTCTCCACAACCAGTTCGATTTCAACGATATGAGAAAAACCTTTCGGTATGTTCGGAAGCGGTCTCTCGACCTCCTTTACCTCCTTGAAATCCTTCTTGTATATCAGCATGTTCTTTTCTTTTTCCATTTTCTCCACGTGTTTTTCCAAAGCGGATTCGGCAGCTTCCTTGGAAATTGCCATCGCCTCTATCATTATTTCCACCTTTATCCACTTCTCCTTCATCCGTTTCTTGACTTTATCCTCTATTTTTTTGTCCATGTGATCACAATAATTCTTTTAATTGACGAATATTTATAAATCACTTAAGCCATTTCATCCCGCTCAAATCCACCTTCTCCCCGCACTTCGGGCATCTCTCCTCGATGGAGTGCACAGAGAAACCGATCCTTTTGATAAGGGGGATATTGCACTTCCAGCAATAGGTTGATTCGTATTTGTTTCCGTGAACATTCCCCGCGTAAACCCATTTCATCCCCCTTTCTTTCGCCAGCTTGACGGCGTTCTCAATCGCGCTGACCGGGGTCGGGGAGATATCCGTTACCTTGTACTGCGGGAAAAATGCTGAGAAATGGAGAGGGACCTCCTTCCCGAGATTGTCCCTGATCCATTCCACGAGTTTCGAAAGCTCCTCCTCGGAATCGTTGAACGTTGGGACTATCAGATTCGTGACCTCGACCCATACCCCGTTTTCCTTGTAGGCTTTCAGGGATTTATGGACAGGCTCGATACCAAGCCCTCCGCACATCTTCCTGTAGAACTCATCATTCCCCTTCAGATCAATATTTATCGCGTCCAGGTATTTCGAGAGCGTACGGATCGGTTCCGGATTCGTGTAGCCGTTCGAGACCCACATGTTGTACAAGCCCTCTTTCCTGGCGAGCTTCATTATGTCCAGGGCGTATTCGAAAAACACGGTTGGTTCCGTGTACGTATACGATATGCCTTCAACCCCGTATTTCTTCGCGAGTTCGATAACCTCCTCGGGCATCATCTCGTTCCCGTAGACCTTACCGTATTCCTGGGATATCTCGTAGTTCTGGCAGAACTTGCACCGAAGGTTGCAACCAACGGTGGCGAGAGACAGGGTTTTCGTTCCCGGGGCGAAATGGAAAAGCGGCTTCTTCTCGATGGGGTCGACAGCCACTGAAACGGGCAGGCCGTAAACAAGCGAGTAGAGCTTTCCGTTCCTGTTTTCCCTGACACCGCAAAAACCCCTTTTCCCGTTCGTTATCATGCAAAACCTCGGGCACAGTTCACACTTTACCTTCTTCCCGGTCACCTTCTTGTAAAACATCGCTTCCTTCATATTTTAACATTCAGAAATTGGTTTAAATGTATTAGATATTTTCTTTGACAGCATCCCTGGCGTAAAGAAAGCCACTTATTAAAAATACAAAATTCCCGTTTCGTCTGATCCTGAGCTTCACTTTATTTTTTATGAAGCATCAGCATTTTGAGCATCATGAAGATGCCGCCTACGATGAAAAGGATGGTCCAGAAGCTGATGCCCGGTATGTAGCCAAGGTCCTTTGCGAGGAATATCAACCCTATGATTAACAAACCTATTCCAATAAAGCCTTTGCATTTACCGTGGTGGGAACAGCACTCGTCGCCCTTTCCTTTGAAATTTTCTTCCATATTATAACCTTGTTTCAACTCACTTAAAAAGGAAGCCTCAGGAGAGCAAGAGAACCGAATTCCCAAATAGAAGGTTTCTATAATATTATTGGAACTTTGATTTAATAATATGTTTGGTAAATTTCTCGACGATTATGCTTGAGGAGGCATTGTTATTATATTCCAAAAAGTCAAATTGTAAGTACAATACTGATTGACGCAATGACTCCATATAGGTAGAAAAATAATTATTAAAATAATTAAAACCACTGCAATAATAACCATCCACCTTTTCTTCATATTCCATAATTCAGAACTTTGATTTAAAAGGGTTATTGTGCATAGTTCCCTGACAGATGTTTTTTTTCTCTAAGATTCCAGCTTTCTCTTTCTTAAATAAAGAGTTACCACCAAAATCAATATAATAGCCAAATAGATGAAAGTCCCTATGCTGATTATCACAATATGATAAAAATAGAAGTAACCTAGTAAGATGCTAAAGTAACCAAATTTTTTCAATATGTTTCTTGGTTGAAAGCTTTGTTTAGTTAGATTTTTGAAATGTCTGTAAACGTAAATTGAATAAAAAAGACTAAATATTAAATAAACTAACCAAGTAACTGTTACCCATAGTTTCCTATTAATATGAAATGATACCATATCATTTTCAAATTCTGCAATTCCCTCATAAGGTTTATCTTCTTCAAAGGACAGGGGAGAAGTTTTTTCTTGAACTATATGAGGTTCAAATTTAATAACAGTCTCAAAGGTATCGAAGGGATATAGGAAAGTATTATTCCAATTTAAATCGACAGGTTTCTCAAAAATAACACTTTCATTTATAATCAGAAATGATTTATTTTTTCCTTTACCCTCATCTTTCCACTTA
>JAZGEG010000016.1:0-15610 GCA_036478655.1 Candidatus Aenigmatarchaeota archaeon
CTGTATTGTTCCAGCTGGCAAGGACGACTAAGGTTAAAGCTATCAAAAACGCCCCGAATATTATCATGAACTCTATTGCAACCTGGGCCCTCATACAAGCGTCACGTTGACGTAATCCCCCTCAGCCTTTATCAGAACGCTGTAAAGACCCTCCTGGACTGGGAGGCTCCCCTGCAGTTGAGCGATGGATGTAGCGAAAACATCAACAGGCCCCGACCTCGAGATCACTCGCATGTTTATATCGTTTCCCGTTATGTTTACTTCCTGGATACCTCTCGGTATGTAAACCTCTATCTTCACCGTAGCGTCCATTCTCTGAGAATAGATCAGATCAGCATTCTTGGCTATCTGGGTGACGGCATTTTTCGCATAGGAAAGGACGAATTCATCATTTGTTTGGGCTCGGAGCTGGGAAAGGTAGATCCAGATTGGGGTGAGGAATGCGAGAATGAAAATCGCGATAACCATGTATTCGAAAGCTGTCTGGGCCTTCATAATTATTCTTTGTCCTGGCTGGAATAAAAATAATGTGGAGGCGTTCATCTCCCTTTTGGTCCACTGCTTTTGGTTGGGAGAAGGAAAAGCGGTGATGGGGCCACTGGGATTCGAACCCAGGTATACGGGTATCTCTATTTCATAGGGCATTCCCTCAAAATACCCTCAACGCTCCATTCTTTCGAAAAACTGGAGCCCGCCAGGATAGCCAGACTACCTCATGGCCCCATCGATAATTAAATGGTGTGGGAATGATTTATATTTATTTACGGGCCCGGCGGGAATTTCAAATCCTGGTAGCAGGAAGGGTTGAAACCCTCTGGTGGTTTCAACTTTTGAACCCGCGACCTCCAGATCCGCAATCTGGCGCTCTGTCCAACTAAGCTACGGGCCCACTTTTAAGCATTTATTTGTAAACTTTATATCCCATTTGTTTTAATTAAATTATATGGGGTGGATTTATTTTAGATGAAAGTGATAGTGACAGTATAGAAAAGGCGTTAAAGGAGAATGATGTAATTGTTTTACTTATCCCCAACGATATTTATTCCGAAAGGACAAAGGATATCGCTAAAATAGTTTCCGTATTATATAAAAAGGTATGTTATACCACACTGAATAAACCATACGAAGCGTTGTTGAAGGAATTCAAGGAAAGCAAAATAGATTTAAACGGGTTCTTATCGCGCTCAAACAGGATACACAGAGCGAAGTGATAAAGGACCTCAACATGTTTGTGGACAGGGTCGTTAAACTTTTGTAATTTCGGTGGTCAGATGCCTGAAATGAAAGGCAAGGATTTGGGTGAGATGGAGGAGGAGGAACTGCGGGAGAGCGAGAGGAAATTCAGGACCATATTCGAAAAGGCAAATGACATAATTATATACTTGGACAGTCACGGAAAGATACTTGATGTAAACAAGAGGGTTGAGGGTATCACCGGATACAAGCCGGAGGAGGTAATAGGAAAGAACTTCGCCAAGCTTGGTGTCTTGGGCATTAAGGATTTACCGAAGATGATCAAGCTTCTCGGAAATGTTCTCAAAGGCGGCAATCCCGTGCAACTGGTAGAACTGGATCTCAAGCATAAAAACGGCAACTTTGTTGCTGTGGAAGTGAACACCAGTGTCATCAAAGAGGAGGGCAAAGTGGAAGGCTTTCTGACCATAATCAGGGACATCACAGAACGGAAGAGGGCGAGGGGTGAATTAGAAAAGAGGACGAAAGAACTGGAGAAATTCCAGAGGCTTGCAGTAGGAAGGGAGCTGAAGATGGTTGAACTGAAGAAGAGGATCAAGGAGCTTGAAAATAAACTTAAAGTGTGTGGGAAATGAAAATACAATTAAAGTTAATTCTTGGGTTTTCGGTGGTTATCTTGTTAGTTGTGGTCATTGGGTATTTTTCTATCACCCAAAGTCCTGAATTAACTAACATCATGGTGATTATCACAATAGTGGTGGTGATATTTACTATCTTAATTGGCATCTTCATCTCCCGTTCAATAACAAAGCCAATTATCAGATTAAGGGATGCCGCCAAGGAGATTGGAGAAGGAAAGCTGGGTACGAAAATAGAAGTTAAATCAGGAGATGAGGTGGGCGATCTCGCCTCCGCTTTCAGGCAGATGACAGAACATCTGGAGGCTTCAAAGAAGCAGCTGGAGGGGCATACAGAAGAACTGGAGGGAAAGGTTCAGGAAAGGACAGGGGAACTTGACAAGAAGGTAATGGAGCTGACAAAGACGAAAATCGCTGTTCTGAACATGATGGAGGACATGGACAGGACAAACCAGGAATTGGTAGAGACGCAAGAGGAACTGAAAGAGAGTTTGAAGGAACTGAAGGAAACGGATACCAAAAAGGATCAGTTTATTTCGATTGTGGCGCATGAACTTAAAAGCCCTCTAACCTCGATTCACGGTTTCTCACAACTTCTGCAGAGCAGTAAGATTGCAAACAACTTCACCAAGCGAAATAAGTACCTGAAGATAATGCGTCATGAAACCAAAAGGCTCTCGGAACTCGTGACCGATATATTGGATCTTTCAAGCATAGACCTCGGAACATTGAAGATCAGTCTTGAGAAGTTTGATATAAACAAGCTGTTAAATGACGTGAAAAGGGAGATGGACATACAGGTAGAGGAGAAGGGGCTGGAATCTGAATATAACGTAAAGAATATTCAAAAGATCGTTACAGACAAGGAGAAATTGACCCAGATCCTGATAAATCTCATAAGCAACGCTGTGAATTACACGCCTAAAGGGAAGGTAACTGTTAAGGTCTTCGGGGAAAATGGAAATGCGCATTTCGTTGTCAAGGATACAGGGATAGGGATAACGAAAGACGAGCAGGAAAAGATATTCGAGAGGTTCTATCAGGTTGATTCATCCTATACGAGGAAAGCATGTGGGGCGGGTCTTGGTCTGGCTTTGTGTAAAGAATTCGTGGAAATACTCGGCGGGAAGATGTGGATAAAAAGCGAAAAAGGGAAGGGGAGCGAGTTCCATTTCACCCTGCCAATCAAAGGTGTACAGGGCAAAAGAGAAAGTTTATTCGTAAAATCCGATGTCCGTAAGCCGGACTCATTATCCATATAAATCTTAATTGGTGTTGCTCATGAGAATCAGAAGGTTTTCCTCGTCATCCACTACTAATATCTTCTTTTGGGACATGGTATAATAAAACTTTAATAACTAAGAAAATGTAAATGTAATTATGAAATTTGATTTCGAGATTGATAAAAAGGATAACCAAATTATAGTGTTTGCTGTGTCCAGCAAAAAATATCAAATTTCATTACAAAATATTGTTGCTGAATCTTCTGATGCTTTCAAAAGAATATGTTACATTTCCATGAATAAACCACTTGATTCGCTCGTTAAGGGGTTCAAAAGCATTGGGGTTGATATTGGCAAATTCATTTTTATCGATTGTGTGAAAAAAAGCAAAGCATCCAAAGGTGTTCAGGCTTTACATGTTTCTTCACCCAAGGCGTTAACCGAATTAGGTATAAACATAAACAAGGCTTTAGTTAGAAAAGCAGACTGCATTATTTTTGATCATTTGTCCAGTCTTTTAACTTACCAAGATGACTTGACTGCTTTAAAATTTGCCCATCTTTTAATATCAAAATCCAGGATGCTTGACAAGAAATGCATTTTCATATGCATGGAGGAAGATATGAAGGGGAAATTCCTGAAAAGCGTTATCATGTTTGTTGATAAAATTATATATATGCATTAATCTGAATACATAGGAAGGTTGAACATGGTTGAACAGGGTGCTACAGCTACATATGAGAGGAAGAAGATTAAAACAGGTATAGAGGGTTTAGACAACCTTTTGGAGGGGGGTTTCCCGGAAAAGGGAATCTATATTCTCGTGGGTGGGTGTGGAACAGGGAAAACAAATATCGGATTGGAATTCATATTCAAGGGGGCAACCAAGTTCAAAGAGCGGGGCGTTTTTGTTAACCTCGAGGAAGAAAAGACAAGGATGTTAACCAACATAAAATCCTTTGGTTGGGATTTCAGTTCCTTGGAAAAGGAAAACTCCGTAAGAGTCATAGCTTTTCTGAGATCGATAATGGGAGATATAAATAGTTCGCTTTCAAAGGTTTGTTCTCCCGGAGGAAGTTCAACATTAGATATGCAAAAGAACATTCAGTGGCTTTCAATAGATTCCCTGATAAGCCTAATCGAAGAAGCAGCAAAAGACATTGGAGCCACGCGATTGGTTATAGACCCGTGGACAGCGGTCACACTGCTGGCAGAGACAGGAGCCATGGCAAGACTGGCAACCATGAGTTTCTTCGATAGACTGAAAAAAATGGGATTAACTACTTTGATTACAGTTGAAAAGGAGACTGCCTACTGGGAACAATTAAAATTCCTGGCCGACGGGGTCATAGAACTGGATTACGTTCACACCGATGGGAAAGCCTACAGGGGTTTAAGCGTAAGAAAGATAAGAGGTTCTTCGTTTAGAGAAGGTTATTTCAATTTCTCAATTACACCAAAAGGTATAAAAATAGATGTAACAAACTTTTTTGAAGGCGCAAAGGTCTAATTAGTTATTTCGTGAATTTATGTAAATAACCCAGAGAAGAGCCCTCTTAGAGTTTTAAATAATAAAATTCGCGTTTCTTTCAAAACAGATACAAAATTGTTATTTATTAGGGTTACTTACAAATTAATAAATAGACTTACTATATCTAGAAATCCTGTAAGTAAACGGTGAAAGGGTTGTACAAAAGATATCTAAAAAAGAAGGGGAAGGTTTACGGACCGTATTATTATGAGACGTTTCGCGATGCAAAGGGAAAGGTTGTGAATGTTTTCCTGGGCAAGGATTTTGAGGAGGCCCATAAAAAACTGAAGGGAATCAGAAAGAAACACAAGCCCAAGCGGAGATTTCTCATGAGATTCCGCAGGAAAAAGAAAGGATCTAAATCAATTTTTTATCCGGTTTTTTCATTAATTTTAATTATCCTGATTCCTCTTATTCTGGCTCCGGAATTCAGCCGATCAGAATATATTAATGGCAATACCGATATAACAGTAATCAATACTCAATCTTACCCTGTTCTCGGTGGTAACTGGACAGTTCGCTTTAATACTACTGGAAGAGCTGATTTAACTGTAAATGCTTTTGATGGAACTGAATTCGGAAAGGATTTAGAATTCATGGATATCAGATGTGGGAATAATATTCTGGATTACAACCGGATTGATAATTCTATTTTTGTTGATAACTTCAGCTGTCCTACCATCGGATATCACACCACCAGAGTTCTAAGAACAGGTAAGCACATACAACAATTCATTTTTGGTAATGATTTTGAGTATGCCTTTAACGATGTTGCTTCTGGTGGTTCAACTGACGCTAATCTTACAGCTCAGGGCTGTAATCAATCAAATAATGCACTATCTTCTGGAGATTTCGATGAAGCATGTGATACTACGTATCCAGGTACTTGTGGAGTAGGTACAAATGCAGTTACATGTAATGATGGTATATCAGAGACTTTTTCATCAGGTGGAAATAATAATTGGGGAGGGATAAATATTAGTGTTTATAACGATAGCATTATTGAATGTGATTCAATCACAACTGTTTTTCTTTGCTATGAATGGTGGAGAATAGGACCTATTGATAATTGTGACATAAGTGTTGATGCTGATGGTGGAGCTTCATATACAGCTGTAATTACAGCTTGCCCTGGAGCAACTGAAAATCCGGGAATTACATGCACAAATATAACATCAACAGAATCTTGGACGTGTGATAATTTCTTTGGACCTTCAGGCACAAGAGCACGTGCTAAGGCAGAATATCAGCAAGCTGGAGGGGGTTCCAGTTCAGTTACACTTGATGCCTTATGGTTTAATGTCACTTATTTTGTAGATAATCCACCATCTTTAACAGTTGAATCACCTCAGAATGATTCATACCATAATACAACAACAATATCTTTGAATTATACTGTATCTGATGATCAAGGTGTGGATACTTGTTGGTATACCAATGTAACAGGACAGAACAACACACTAGCTGGTTGTGCTAATACAACATTCACTGCTCTTCCAAACCAATTAAACAATATAACAGTTTATGTAAATGATACTGCAGGTAATCAAAATTCAACACAAATATTCTTTACTGTTGATACCTTAGGTCCAACCATCACAAATCCCCACTTTAACGTGACTTCTATCCAGATTGGCAAGTCCATTTTATTCAACGTAACGGTTAGTGACACCACTGGTGCTAGCAATGTCAACGCGACCTTCGTGTATCCAAATGGGACGAAGGTAAACGTAACGCTTTCTGATTCCGGGGATGATTTCTGGACGTATACGTGGAATGATACGTTTCGATCAGGAACCTACAATGTAACGCAGGTATGGGCGAACGATACCCTTGGGAATACGAACCTCGATAACTACACCAACGTTTCCTTTAATGTGGAATTCGGCCTAACAGAAACAGAATTTGTATTTCCGAATTTCAGGATTTTGAATAACCAAACCTTCAACATAACTGTGAACATCACAGCTGTGAACGGGGATTTGTTGGAGGTGAATTTGACCTTGAACATCACAGAACAGGATACTCTTAACCTCACAATCGGGGAAACATGGTCCAAACCAGATTTGTACAACATAACAAACGGGACGATTGTAACCGTGAAATGGGAGGCTGAATCCAAAAATGAGGGATTCACACGCGTATATTTCAATGCCACCCCGAAAAATGGAACCGGGTTTGAGGATTCAACCTTGCACGAGGTAGTGTTACCGGAGATTACGATATCTCCTAGCACAATAAATATCACGGGGAACATGACCTTACAAACGGAAGTTGTGGGGAACGTAACTTTCGTGAAAAATGTGAACTTCAGCTTAGAAAAACCCTATTCCGGGGGGATTGATTACACAGGCTCCTCACTGGTTTCTGTTCTGAATGAAAGTGACTGTGCTGGGGTTGCGGCTGGAGCTGGTGAGAATGTAGCTTTGCTTATCTCAGGGGGGAGCGGTGATTGTAATGTCGGAACGTGCAACCTTTCTATAGACAACAACACTGATACCGCCTGGATCGGCGATAACAACCCTTCATGGCTCAACATTTCGCTTAACAGCAGCCACACGATCGATAGGATCGAGCTTGTATGGGAAGACGCCGTCGGCCAGGTAAACGCGTCCGTTTCTTACAAAAAAAGCGGTGCTTGGATTCCACTTTTCACCGATGTGAACCCACCTGATGATAAGAATTTAACCGAATTTTCCGGATTCACACCGTTCAGAACAAATCAAATAAGAATAAACCATTCCTCTTCAGCAGCCTTAATAGTCTATGAATTAAGGTTGTTTGCGGCGGAGGAGAGGACTGGGCTTTGTTACGTTTACGAATTTAACTACACAAATATAACCTTATCAGGTCTTAATATCGTTAACACCACCGTGTACACTAATGAAAGTTCTGTTCGAAATAATGCAAGCTTTAATGTTAATTTTGGGGAATCCTCGGTTTCTATAAGCGTTCCGGAAACCATAATTAACGGAACAACCAAAACCTATAAAACCATTGTTACCGCGTGGAATGGTGACCTCAGAAACCTGACCATAAACCTCACCATAGAAAACCAAACCGTTCTGAACCTCAGTTCTGGTGAGAATATAACAAAAAACATATCCTTTGTTCTAAACGGGAACTCCGATTCCGTTAATTGGAGTGTGGATGCGAATGCTATTGGTGTGACGAACACAACCACTTATGTGAATTCGAGCACAAGGGAAGGGGGATATAACTTTTCCTTACAATCAATAGAGGTCATATTTGAAGATCCGATACCGCCAAACGTTACGAATTTCTGGTTCAACTACAGTGGAGTGGAAGTGGACAAAACGAACATGTTCACCGCGCTTTCGATATTTGTGAACGCCACGGATGATGTGAGTGTTGAAGAAGCGAAAGCAAATATCACGTATCCTGACAGCACCAGCATTAACGGGACTATGGAGAAGATAAGCTCTGACATCTGGGAATTCAAGTTTGGTTCGGGGAACAACCCCGAAAATCTCAAACTGAATCAGACAGGAAACTACACGATAAGGATAACAGCGATAGATATCGGTACCAATGAGAAGAAGAGCGGTGTGGACTCTGGGTATCCGGAAAATCTAACCTTCTATGTGAACAGTTCATACACGTTGAATTTGACCACGAACCATTCCGTGTACAACCGCGGGGAGACCTTAACGATCGAAGTTTACGATGTTAATGATAATCTTGTAAACGATGTGAACTGGACGGTTAATCTGACAAAATATAACCAGAGTGAAGAGAATGTATACAACGAAACAAACACGAGTTATACATATAGTATAAACACAAGCGACCCTTCCGGTAACTACACTCTCTTTGTAAATGTATCAAAAAACAACAACACCGGGAACAGCACGTGGTATTTCAATGCGAGTTCTACCCTGCTCCCCGTATTCACCCAGCCTCCTTCCGATACCCAATATTCTACTAGTTCTGGTATTTCACCGATACCACAAATAAGAGTGTACAGCATAAGAAATGAGTCTTTGGGATACACAGTGAACGTTACACTCTCCTGCCCCAATGGCAATTTTTCATTGGGGAGAATCGGTAATTTGTATTACAATATTTCCGCTGATTGCAGGTCATCCTCTTCCTCAGGGGTTACTTTTTACCTGACAACGAACGTAATGGATACGTATAACAACACAGGGACAGGCTCTTTGTCACTTAGAACCCAAGCGGCATCAGAACCCCCTCCAGGAAGTGGGGGCGGGGGACCTATCGGTAATGTAACATGCGTTCCTACACCGAAGAACTGCTCTGACGGGCTGGATAACGACTGTGATGGGTTCGTGGATTGCGGTGATTCCGATTGCGCCCGCGAACATTTCTGTATAATACGGGTGGGAGATTTCAACCTGACATTCGAGAGTAAAACGATTGAAATAGTTAGAGGGGGAAATGGGACTGTTATCGGCTCCATTGCGAACCTAGGGAACATCGACCTGGATTTGAAATCGAACTTCACAAGGGAATGCTGTGAGGTATCCATAGACAAAGAATTTCATCTGCCCGTCAAAGGTGAAATAGATTTCCCGGTGGTTATTCATGTCCCTCTCTACACAGAGCTGGGAGAGTACCTGCTAGCTGTTGGAATAGCGATCGGGTCTGTTGAGAAAACAAGGAACATAAACATCATCGTGGTTGAAAACCCCTCGTTCACGGTTTTGGATGAAGTGAAAAGAGAATTACCTGAACTGACCTCAATGGTTGAGGAGTACGCAAAAGCAGGAGTTGATGTTAGTGCTTTGAACGAAAAAATAAAGGGAATAGAAAATGATATTTCGGAGTTTAACAACGCCATAAAAGAAGATGATATGAAAAAATTAGGGAGTTCGCTTCTCGTGATAAAAAGCAGGTTCAGTGAGATTGAACGTATTTTGGGAAGAATGCTTGTTCAAAAATTATTGCTCGAAAATAAATGGAACATTCTTGGAATACTATTGGCCTGCTTTTTTACCAGTTTCTTTTTAACCCAGACCGTGATCCCATTTTACAGGCTGAGAAAGGATATAAGGAAGTTTGGGGATGAGGAAAGGATAACCGCAAAAACAGAGGAATCGACAGAAAGTCAGTATTTCAGCCGGAGGATCGACAAAAATACTTACCTAAAAATTATAACAAAAGAGCACAACAGGCTCCTGGAAATCAACAGCATGAAGGAGACAAGTATAAAGAGAATCCAAGAAATCTTGAATCCCAAGTACATTTTGGGACGGTTATTCGTTTTCCCGGTACTCATTTTAAGGGGATTAAAAGGTGTTATGCTCTCCAAAAAATCGAATAAAATTCGACAAAAGAAGTTTTACTTCCCGTATTTCGCTATTAGGTTTATCTTGCTTTTTCTCGTTGCCTTTTACCTCTTACCATGGTTGTTTGATACGGGCATGCTTCAGGCCGTTGTGAGGGATGAAAGTGCATTCGCTCTGAATCAGCTGGGTTTCAAGGTAGTTTACGATGAATTTTCCATTACAGTGGAAAATGGAACGCCCTTCGTACTAAATATACAAGGGGACTTTTCTGGACTGGGATCCATGATTTTCTATCTAGCGCTTGTACTCGCAACCCTAGGAATTACGTATAGAAAGCGCCTACTTGGGTTGGTTTTTGGTTTACCTCTTGTGCATCTCTTCAATCTATGCAGGATACTCGGTGTTGTTTGGGTAGGAAATATCTACGGGAAGGGGATGGTCGCGTTTTTCCAAGAGTTTTTATGGGACCCGAGCCTCCTTACATTCGCTGGTCTTATCTGGGTTATCTGGTTGATAAAGATCGCGAAACCCAAAATCAGCCTTGGTCTTCCGGAGAAGCCGAAGGGGGTGGGAGGGAAAGTCAAGAAGATTGACGTTACAGGATCACTCGATGATCTCGAAAGCGTGGACATTATTCAGAGGGGGGTTGAGGAGAAGACTGAGCAGGGAAGGGGGAAGAAGGAACAAGAGGGAGAAAAGAGGGAGAAAAGGCTTGAATTGTTTGAAAAGTCCGAAAATGTGAAAGATATCCAAAAACAATACGACAAGTGGTTGAAAAAGACCGGGGGGAAAGAAAAGGTGGAAAGGCTCACGGAAGCTGAAATTGAAAAGCGTGACAAAGAGCTGAAATTGCTCGAGGAAATGGAGAACCCCAAGGCAATGGAAGAGGAGTTTAATGAGAAAGCTGAGCATCAGGAGGAGTTGTTGAAGAGGAAAAACGAGCTCATGGAGAAAGCCGAGGATGAAGAGCGAATACAAAAAGATTATGAAAAGGGGATAAAAAGGGTCAAACCAATAAAGTTTACGAAAGCTGAAATGAAGGATAGCGAGAAACTCTCGAAAATATTGGAAGAAGTCGAAAACATCGAAAAATCCATCAAAAACGCAGAGGAAAGGGAGAAAAAGGCGAATGATAGGATCGCTAAACTGACGGAAAAACTCGAGGATACGAAAAGTATTCAGAACGATTATGATAAGTTAAGGGAGGGGGAAGAGAAAGGGGAGAAATCCAAAAACAAAAATAAGAAATTTTCTTGAGAAGAAAATATTTTAAATATAATAACTATAGAATTATTATGGCTGAAGGGGAAAGACTTAAGAGTGGAGTGATTGATTTGGATGAAAAGATAGAAGGCGGCTTTGTAAATAACAGCGTTATTCTACTGCGAGGTAAGGCAGGGACGGGAAAGACAGCCTTTTGCTCTTCCTTTCTGTACGCAGGGGCGATGAATAAAGAGCCCGGCCTGTACGTGACCACAGAGCAAGGGGGAGCGGACATAAAAATGGACATCAAAAAGATGTTCGGCTGGGATTTGGAGTCCCTTGAGAAAAAGGGATTGTTAAAAATTATATCTATAACACCGATAGCAACCGGTGATGAGGAAAAGACCGACCGTCTCATAAAAGCCTACATTTCTGAATTTACAAATAAAATAGGCGAGGCCATAAAATCGATGAAAGCGCAAAGGGTTGTCATAGATTCCGTGTCTATCCTTGAAATGTTCATACAGAACAGATACATTTCAAGGGTCACGTTAATGAGCCTTACAAGAATGTTGAAGAGAATAGGAGTAACAACCATGTTCACCGAAGGGATAGCAGAACATGGAGGGTTACTCGGAGAGGAAGCACTGACCGAATTCGTTGTGGATACGGTCATAACCCTGGAGTTCACACCAATTACAGAGCGATACAACCGTACGATGTTAATAAGCAAAATGAGAAGGACAGATCATTCGACATTCATACACCCGTTCCAAATAAGTAAAAGGGGATTGGAACTGCTTAAGATTAAAACACCTACCATAAAACTTGGAGCAGGACCGTGAAGTCTTAGAAAACAAAAAGTCTACTCAACTATTTTCTTTACCCTTTTCACCAGGTCTTGGTTGTCGAACGGTTTCGTGATGTAATCCAGAACGTTCATATCCTTCAATATTCTCTTTCCTATTTCTGAGAACCTAGCAACAGTTAAGAACGCGATCTTCAGGTCTTTAGTTTTCGAGTTCTTCCTTATCATCTCACAGAGCTCCCTTCCGCTCATCCTGGGCATCATCATGTCAATGATAACGAGGTCGGGTCTCACCATTTTCAATTTATCTAAACACTCCTCTCCGTTAAAAGCTGGGATAACCTCGTAACCTTCCTGTTCCAAAATCTCTGTGACCAGTTCTATCAGATTTTCCTCGTCATCCACTACTAATATCTTCTTTTTGGGCATAATATCATCTTTAATTTTTAAATAAAGGTTATATATATTTTTGAAGTTCAGCCCTTTCGCTTCGCCTGCTTATCTGCTCCACTCTGTCCAGAACCAGCTCATAGTTCCTGCTTCTGAATGCCTCTCTGGCGTCCAGCAGCGCATCTTCAAAGAAAGACGTGCCGAACCCCACATCTCTTATATCCTCTGAAATTTCCTCTGCCCGTGAAAGGGCGTTGGAAGCCTCTTCGGTGAGGTTGATGGTTTCCTGTGCATACACACACGTATTCCCGGTGATTATGGTGATTAAAATCACCAAGGATACCAGCGCAACCGGGATTGTTGTTTTCATTTTTCACCTCCCCCTTTCTTTTTAAACTTCTTTTGCCCTGCCTTGAGTCTGCGCTGCGCTTCCTCACAGACTGTTTATTCAAGGTCGTTAAGGCAACAGGAGAAGGAACTGAAGGTTCTATGCATAGCATACAACCTGTACAGGTATGCTGTGAGTTGTTTTTATCTGATGATTTGTGGAAGGTTTTCTACAGCCGTGTTTAAACATTTTTCTGTAAACTTTATTATCTCCTATGTATTAATTAATTATAAGGGGTGTGGGTTTATTTTTAAGGACGCGAGAGTCAAGGAGAAGGTGGAGAAGGATAAAATAGAAAAAACGATAAAAGGGAATGACGTGATTCTCTTCCTTCTCCCCAACAACCTTTATTATGAAAAGATTAAGGAAATCGCGAGAATAGTTTCCAAATTAAGCAAAAGGGTATGTTATGTAACACTCAATAAACCACATGAAACGTTGTTAAAAGACTTCAAAAGGGATAAAATAGTTTCAAGCGGTTTCTTCTTCATAGATTGCGTCACAAAGAAAGAGGGAAAGAAGGCGAAGGAGCGGGTGAATTACGTCTCCTCTCCGAAAGCGCTGACAGAGATGAACATCGCCATGAAGAAGGCTCTAACCGGTGGAAGGATTGATTCCACAATTTTCGACTCGCTATCAACACTTCTGGTTTATGAGGGTTCTCATGCTGTCGTGAGGTTCGCTCATTCGATAGTCTCGATGTTCCGTGCTCTCGGAACGAAGGGGATTCTCATCTCGCTCAAAGAGGATATACAAAGCCAACTGGTCATAGATCTGGGCATGTTTGTGGACAAGGTCGTGGAGCTTGGGTAAAATGGGGTGGTAAGATGCCTGAAAAGAAAGAGGGGGGTTCGGGTAAGCGGAAGGAAGCGGGGGAAGAGCTACGGAAGAGCGAGGGGAAATTCAGGACGATTTTCGAGAGCGCTAATGATATAATAATGTACGTGGACAGGTTTGGAAAGATAATCGACATTAACAAAAAAGTCGAGGATGTTCTTGGTTACAAGCGCGAGGATGTGTTGGGGAAGAATTTCGCCAAGACCGGTGCTTTGACGGTGGGGAATTTGCCGAAAATTGTTAAGCTTTTCCTAAAATCGATCAGAAAAGGAGCTGTCCTCGGGGGCGGACCCACGAATATCATGGAACTGGAGCTCAGGCATAAAAACGGCAAGATCGTCCCTCTTGAATCAAGCACGCGGGTCATCAAAAAGAACGGCAAAGTAGAAGGGTTTCTTAACATACTCAGGGACGTCACAGAGAGGAAGAAGGCGGAGGAAGTGTTAAGGGAAAGCGAGGAACGCTACCGGACCCTGATTGAAAACTCACATGACATGATTCAGAGCGTTGACCCTGACGGTCATTTCAAATTCGTAAACAAGGCGTGGCATGATACTCTGGGGTACACCAAGGAAGAGTTGCTAAAACTTACGATGTTTGACATAATCCACCCGGATTCGCTCGAGCACTGCAAAAAGATATTCCAAAAGGTCATGAGCGGAAAGAGCTTGAAGAACATCGAGGCAAAATTCACAGCGAAGGGCGGGCGCACTATCTTTGTGGAAGGCAACGCGTCCCCCAGGTATATGGGCGGCAAAATAATCTCCACCCAGGGATTCTTCAGGGACGTCACAGAGAGGAAGAAGGCGGAGGAATTGCTTGAACATCAAAGGCGTAAGCTTAGCGAACGGGTCAAGGAAATAAGGTGTCTTTACGGGGTTGACGAGATAAGCAGAAAGGAGGGGATAACAACTGAGGAAATACTCAAAGAAACTGTCCGGCTCATACTATCCGGCTGGCAGTATCCCGAAATCACAGGAGGTTGTATTACTTTTGAGGGTAAAAAATATGAAACCAAGAATTTCAAGGAAACGGAATGGATGCAAAGGGCAGATATCATCGTTGATGATAAAAAAGCCGGATCGGTAGAAGTCTGCTATCTGGAGGAGAAGCCGGAAAGCGACGAAGGCCCTTTTTTAGAAGAGGAGAAGAATTTAATAAACGCCCTCGCCAAGCGTTTAGCGCAAATCATTGAGAGCAGGAGGGCGGATGAAGAACTCAAAAGATCGAAAAAGGAACTGGAGGAGAAGGTTTATGATCTCGAAAGGTTCAGCAAAACGGGTATTGGTAGGGAACTGAAGATGATAGAACTTAAGAAGAGGAACAAAGAATTGGAGAATAAACTGAAAAAGCAAGGGATTGAAGCAGGGGGTGAGAAAAAATGAAAAAAACAGGAATTCTTGTTTCGGTTATTGTTGTAGTTGGAATTTTGATTAGCGGGTGCGTTCAGCAAGCTGAAAAATACACAGGTCCTGTTGAGAAGATTATTGTGGCAGCAGCTGAGTATCTTACTGGAGCTCTTGTCTATGTTGCTGAAGATCAGGGATTTTTTGAAAAAAATGGTTTAGAGGTGACAATAAAAGGTTATGGGTCTGGCAAGGCTGCTGCTGATGCCCTTATAGCTGGAGAAGCTGATATTTCCACCTCAGCTGATAATGTGTTTGTTAGTTATAGTTTTGAGTTTACAGACCTAAGAGTAATAGGAACTGTTGCTACCAAGCAAATTAAGGAATTAGTTGCCAGAAAAGATAAAGGCATTTCAACAATAAATGATTTAATAGGGAAAAGGATTGCAGTTAAAGAAAAGAGCGGTGCTGAATTTCAGCTTGGAGTATTTTTAACACTTAATGGTATTTCACAAAAAGATGTAGAGTTTGTTTATTTAAAACCATCAGAAATGCTAGATGCTATCTCAAATGAAGAGGTAGATGCTGTTTTTGTCTGGGATCCTTATCTTTATAATATAAAGAAAGAACTAGGTGACAGTGTAGTAAGCTGGCATGGTGGGGAGGATTTTTACA
The DNA here is from genome assembly GCA_036478655.1 of Candidatus Aenigmatarchaeota archaeon. GTDB lineage: Archaea > Aenigmatarchaeota > Aenigmatarchaeia > QMZP01 > QMZT01 > JAZGEG01. The sequence continues at coordinate 15,507 of JAZGEG010000016.1, forward strand.
TTGTGTTGCTTACAAAAGAAGATTGGTTAGATAAAAATCCTAAAGCAGCTGAGCGCTTTATGAAATCAATGTTAGAGGCAGAGGATTATATTAAAGATAATTCT
>JAZGEG010000017.1:0-21310 GCA_036478655.1 Candidatus Aenigmatarchaeota archaeon
AAGCTATTCAAATATCTCGAAAATGATATCCGAACTCGCGAAACCCAGGTTCGCGGTTCTCGAGGGCGGTTACAGCAAAAAGCTTCCCGAGTGCGTCTTCTCCTTCCTGAAAGGTTTTTAAAATTTACTGAGGGTTTTCTAATTATGGTATTGGATTTCGGAGGATTCGAATCTGGATTTGCGGATTTTGAAACCGAATTGGAAGATTTCGAGGTAAAGAAGGTTAGGAAGTTTGACAGGACATGGAAGGTGGGGGAAGGAGGGAGCGTTTGCGCACAGCCTGTGATAGACAATGATAGGATACACATCGCTGCCATGGACAAGTATGTCTATTCTGTTGATTGTGGGAGTGGGAAGGAAATCTGGAGGTTCAGAACAGGAGGGCTTATCCTAGATTCCACTCCTATAATATACGGAAATAACCTTTATGTTGGTTCCCACGATGGGTATTTTTATGCAATCTATAAGAATACAGGCAAGCTCTCATGGAGGTTTAAGACAGGCGGGGAAATAAACCTCAAGGCATTCGCTTTCGAGGGTGTTATCTACTTCGGAAGCAGGGATGGTTTTGTTTATGCTGTTAATTCTGAAACAGGCAAAGAATTATGGAGGTTCAAGACAGGGGATGAGGTTATTTCAAGCCCTTCTGTAAAAGATGGAAAACTCTTTGTTGGGTCCTACGATAATAATCTATACTGTCTTGATGTGAAAACAGGGGAAGAAATCTGGAGATTTAAAACAGGAGGGGAGATCATCAATTCCGCGCCTTTCACCTTTTATAAGAACATGACCTACGTAAGTTCTTTTGATAACAACCTTTACGCAGTGGATGTTTCAAGCGGGAAGGAGATATGGAGGTTCAGAACAGGGAAATACGGAAATGCAACGTGCCCTGCTGTTCATGAAGGTGTTTTGTATTACGGAGCAAGGGATGGAATTTTCTATGCAATAGAAGCAGAAACAGGGAAAGAGGTTTGGAGGTTCAAGACACAGGGAGAGGGGGTGATAGACAAGCTTCCTTTGATTCATAATTCAAGGGTTTACTTCGGTTCAGAGGATGGGAATCTGTATGTTCTTGATATTAAAACTGGTAAAGAGCTTTGGAGGTTCAAGACAGGGGGTTTGGTTGCGACATCAGCTGTTTTATGGAAAGATTACGTGTTCTTCGGTTCTTGGGACTGTCATGTGTACAAGGTTAACATAAACACGTATGAAGAGATATGGAGATTCTCCACAAGTAGCAGTACACAAGCATACCTACCCCCGGCTTATGAGGTTTTCAGGGTAGAGATCAAGAAGGAAACGCATGTAGATGATGCAATCTCAGAGGACAGGTACAAATCAAAGAAAAAGCAGGAGAGCGTCTCACTTTCTGATTACCAACTTACCAGCGAATACTCAAGCACTTCCGAATACAAGCAGAAATCGGATTACGATGTAGATCTCATCATGTTCGAAACTGTTTTGGATTTCTGTGACATTTCGGAAGCATTTATAAGAATTCGCACCCATAACATTAGAAGGTGATCTAGATGAAGGGTGATTCACGGACAGTGGAGAAGAGAAGTTTCTGTTTCTAGCTATTCGGATCTATCAAAACTTTCACCTTCCATTCGAAGAGTTCACTTCAGGAAGTTTTTGAGCAAGAATCTGATCGAAAGGGTTTTCCAGATATGCCTAGAGCTGGAATCCATTTCCATCTCCAGGTACGCCTTTAGAAGGTGTGATCCTTCCTGTATAGAAATGCTCGAGAATATCGGTTTGGAGGTAATGGTTTCTAAAAGGGGCAGGGGGAGACCCAATTTATTGGAATTGAACGGGAAGGTGAGAATATGAGTGATTATAAAGGGGTGGAGAGAGCAGGCAATTCTGGAAATTCGAAATATAATTCATGGATGAACGAATGGTTAAATAGAGTTGAAGAGTTAATGGAGCTGAGAAGCAGTTACGGGGTTGATATTTCCAATGAAGAATTGAGCGAAATGACAGGGCCGAATATAAGAGTGGAGGATATTGTAAAATATATCAAAGATAAAGTTTCGGAAAAGACAAATAAAAATGAGGAAAATCAAAGATATAATAAGGGTGTATTATGAAAATCCTTCTGTTGCATTCGGACTTTATAGAATGGGAGCCTAGGAAAAAGGCCATCAAGCAGGCTGAGGAGGTCGAGAAAAAGGTAAGCAATGTGAAGGATGTTCTCGTCGTTTTCTCCACAGTGGAAAAAACCGATGAAGGGAAAGAGAGGATAATAATAAAGAAAACCTCGAAAGAGATAGCGAATGTAATGAAAGAAGTGAAGGCGAAGAACATCGTTGTTTATCCTTACGTTCACCTGTCAACAAATCCGTCCTCCCCCTCAACCGCTTTGCACGTTCTTAAAGGGATTGAAAGCCGTCTGAAGGGAATGAAGTTGAAGGTTTACCGGGCGCCTTTCGGTTACTACAAGAGGTTCAAGATATCCGTGAAGGGCCATCCGCTTTCTGAACTTTCAAGGGAGATCACGCCCGAGGAAACAGGAGAGGCCTCGAAAGCGGTGGAGAAGGAGAAGGAGCTTCGCTCGGACTGGTACGTGATGGACACTGCCGGGAAACTTCACAAACTTATGGTTGAATGGGGGAAAGTGAAGGGTTTTGATTTTTCCAAGCACGAAAACCTCGGGAAGTTCGCGCTTTACGAGATGGCAAAGTCTAGGAAACTCGAACAGGAGCCACCGCATGTCAAACTCATGAGGAAACTCGAACTCGTTGATTATGAAGGGGCGAGCGATCCGGGGAATTTCAGGTTCCTCCCGAAGGGGAAGCTTGTCAAATCGCTTCTGGAGGAATTCGTCACGGGAAAAACGGTTGATTATGGAGCGATGGAAGTGGAAACACCCATCATGTACGATTACGAACACCCTGCATTGAAAGATTATCTGAACCGCTTCCCTGCAAGGCAATATACAATCGAGACACCCAACAAGAGGGTATTTCTCAGGTTTTCGGCCTGTTTTGGTCAGTTCCTCGCCTTGCATGATGCGAACATTTCCTATCGCAACCTCCCGCTCAGGATATACGAGCTTACCAAATATTCCTTCAGGGTGGAGCAACGTGGCGAATTGGCAGGTCTTAGAAGGCTCCGCTCCTTTACCATGCCTGACTGCCACGCCTTCTGTAAAGATGTCGAAGAGGCGAAGAAGGAGATGCTCATAAGGCTTGACCTGGCGAAAGATATACTGAAAGGTTCGGGGATTCCCTTGAAAACCGATCTGGAAGCCGCTTTGAGGATGGTTAAGGGCTTCTATCTGAAGAATAAGGGTTTCCTGAAATCAGCGGTTAAGAAAATGGGCAAGCCCGTCCTGGTTGAGATGTGGAGCAAGCAGTTTTTCTATTTCATTTTCAAGTATGATCTCAATTTTGTTGACTGCCTGGACAAGGCCGCCGCCTTGACTACGGACCAGATAGATGTGGAGAATGCGAAAAGATATGGGATCACTTACATGGACAAGGACAATAAATATAAAAACCCTATCATCCTCCATCTTTCCCCTTCCGGGGCGATAGAGAGGGTTATCTACGCTTTGCTCGAGAAGGCTCACATGGATTCGGTAAAGAAGAAGAACCCCATCCTTCCTTTGTGGTTGTGCCCGACACAGGTCAGATTCATTCCGGTTTCCGAGAAATTCCTGAAACCGACCGAAAAAATCGCGGAGGAGGTTTCGAAAGAAAGCGTGCGCGTGGACGTGGATGACCACAACGAAAGCGTGCAGAAAAAGATAAGGAATTCCGAGCTTGAATGGGTCCCCTTCACGGTTGTTGTGGGTGAAAAAGAACTGAAGGACAATAAGCTCGCCGTCCGCTTCAGAAAAACGGGAAATGTAAAAAGACTTTCGAAAGGTTCGCTCGTGAAAATGGTCAAGAAAGAAACAAAAGGCATGCCGTTCAAACCCCTCACCCTGCCAAAATTGCTGACAAAAAGGCCAACTTTTATAGGCTAATGGAAAAGGAGATAATTATGAACATGATATTCTTAGGTCCTCCGGGAATAGGGAAGGGGACGCAGGCAGAGGTCGTATCGAGAAAGTACGGGATTCCCAGGATATCCACAGGGGAGATAATGAGGGAGGAGGTCAAGAGGGGGACGGAACTCGGAAAGGAGGTCAAAGGTTACATGGCCAGGGGGGAACTCGTTCCGGATGAACTGGTCATGGATATAACCAAGAAAAGGGTAATGGAAGGTGATTGTGAAAGGGGTTTCGTGCTCGACGGCGTTCCGAGGACGGTAAGGCAGGCGGAAGAGCTCGGAAGGGTAACGAAAATAGATATCGTTCTTAACCTCGTGACCTCGGAGAAGGTAATACTCGAGAGGATGGCGGGGAGATTGACGTGCAGGAAATGCGGAGCGGTTTATCATAAGAAAAGCATACCCCCGAAGAGAGAAGGGGTATGCGATAGATGCAGGGGAGAACTTTACCAGAGGGAGGATCAGAGCGAGAAAGTAGTTGAGAAAAGGCTGGAGATGTACGAGAAGGAAACAAAGCCCCTGGTTGAATACTACAAGAAAAAAGGGATACTCATTGAAGTGAATGCTGAAGGGGGAAAGGAAGATGTGGTAAAAAGGACGGAGAAGGTGATACAGGATTTCCTTAAAAGCAGGGAGCGTGATTAGAATGGAGAGGACATGCGTGATAATTAAGCCGGATGGTATTCAGAGAAACCTGGTAGGTGAAATAATCTCCTGTTATGAAAGAGGAGGATTGAAACTCAAGGCCATCAAGATTGTGAAGGCTGAACCTGATTCCCTCAGGAAACATTATTCAGCACACGTGGACAAGCCGTTCTATTCCGGTCTGGAGACCTACATGACTGAGGGGCCTGTAATAATCATGATATTTGAAGGGGAGAACGCGATAAAAAGGGTCAGGGAAATAACAGGCCACACGGATCCGAGTAAAGCGGATAAAGGAACTATCCGCGGGGACCTCGGAGAGGACTCGTTCGAAAAGGCCGATTCCGAGGGAAGGGGTTTAAGGAACCTCGTACATGCCTCAGGAACGCCAGAGGAAGCGGAAAAAGAGATTGAGCTGTGGTTCGAGAAGGGAGATATACTGGAATGATTTCTAATTTACAGGCATTTTTCCTCTTTTTAATTATTTTATAAATTTATACATTTGACAGGTAATTATTATTAGGGTTAATCCATGGCGTTTGAACGTTTTGCATTAAGAGGCAGGGGCAAAAAGAGATCGGATCTCGTGGGTCCCGAAAGAGGTATAGTCAGCAAAGACATTGCCGCTTTGAGAATTATAAGAGATATATTTTTTCCCGGGGTAAACTGGTCAACTGAAACCAAAAAAAACAAGAGAACGTATTATAATGCAATAAAGCAGTACCTTGAACAGTTCCCTTCCCATTTAGAGGCCGGTGATCCCAGAGCGCTGAAGATAAACGCTGCTTTAACAGCTGCCGGTTTAACAGCAATGCATGCCCTTGAAGGTGCTGAATTCGCATTAAGAGGTAAGATAAAGGAGGTAAAGATCGAGAAATTTACAAGAACTCCGCCACAGCCGAGACCTCCACGACCAAGACCCCCACCACCAGATCAACCGCCACCAGATGTGCCACCCCAACCTGATCCTGAGCCAGAACCTATCCCAAGACCTGAAGAAGGAGAATATTGTCCGAATTGTTATCACATGCACGGGGCTCCTCCTTATAGGGAACTAAGCCCCATTGGTACAGCTGAGACCCCAGGCTGGGTTATTAATTATATAACTCACCTCGGAGGGGCGGATGCCGTTTACTGGTGCAGAAATTGCAGAAATTATTTCATAGAAAAGGGTAAAAAGTTGATACCCGTAGTGAATGGAATTTGTGATGAACCTGATTGCGGTAGACAGAAAATTGTAAGAACTTATCCTCCAGAATCGGGGGGAGCACATACCTCAAGGATTTATGAGTTAATATGCCCGTTACACGGAACGGCATTAAATGCGGTTAGGCTTGCCGCTGAGGATTACGGAGAATGGAAAGAGCAGAGAGGAGCGCTATTAAGTATAAAACTTGGACAGTTAAAAAATGATTTGTGTAAAGAACTAGCAAAAAAACATCTTACGCCTACAGGGTATTGGGATACGGCAAAAGGTAAATTCGTTGGTAGAATCAAGCTAGGGCATAAAACCGATTTCGGAAAACAGCTAGAGGATGTTCATCAACTCATTGGTGAGGCAGAAGCAAACATAAACAAGTATAAGATGGCTGACATCAGCGCCAAGGATATAACTAAGGATAAAGAAAATAAAGAATTGGTTGATCAAGCTTTCATAAAGAACCACGGCTTTTCTCATAAAGATACGGAAAATTTCTCTGAAGAGGAGCGGGAGGCATACAAAAAATCCCAGGAGGAAATCACTGCGAAGGCTAAAGCAGGCAGGATGGAAAAGGAGGAGGAGATCGGGAAGAAGAAGCTCGGGAAGAAAAAAGCTAAATTGTCCAGAAGAAGTTACGATCATGTTGACCGTTTTGCCAAAAGGGTTGGTCACAGTGTTAGGACGGTCTTCTTTTCGCTGCTATTGCTTGTTGTCGGTGTTGCGATTTCGACTGCCATTGGCAACATGTGGTTCATGGTGGGCTTCCTTTTCTGGTCATTCTACACGATACTCCCGGATCCTGGGGAAACCAAAATCGTGGAGAATGTTTTTAAGGATGATGAAGATGTTCCTGATGAGGATAAGAAATTAAGATTTAAAGCTGGGAGTCTTTTGGCAACAAAAGAAAACAGGACAAATACCGGTCTGGCCTTCATGAAGGCTGTCATGAGGGTCGGGATAATAATATGTTTCATTGGAGGACTTTATACACAACCTTTCCCATTGTCCAATCTTATCCTCCTTTTCCTGGCCTTTGGATTTTACTTCACCATGCCTGTGGAGTTCGAACCCAGAAAACCTTATGATTTCATTCTTTCATTCTTCCGGGTGTTGTTAGGTGTTTTCATAGCGGTTTTCATTTTCGGGGCGTTTGGAGGGGGAATTTTCCAGTCAAGGGAACTGGGATGGCTAACGATGGCGTTCTTTGTTGTGTTCCCTGTGGCAACGGAAAGGGAAAGTCTTGCAAGGGCTTTGGGCAGACTTGGAAGTGGAACAGGGCAAAGTTATGAAATGCTCGATAAGATAATATTCTTGTTCATAATGCTGATGTTCATAGGTGGCAGCGCCCTAACCGGTGGTTTTGGTTTTGTCGGTGGTTTATTTTCAGGGACAGGGGGCATAATATTCAGCGCGGTGTGGGTTCTGGGCCTGGTAGCTGGTCTGACTACGCCCGCTGAAACGAGGCCCTGGATGGGGGTCATAATATTGATAGTGGGATTCACCGTTTTTGGTTTAGGAGCTGGTCAGCAGGCGATGGGTGTTGCGTTCTTCGGGGAGTGGTGGCCTAATATTCACAACGCTGTTACGGAATTCATGGAACCGATCGGGGACATGTTCAGCCAGTTCCAGCAGACATTCGGTCAGACCTGGCTGCTGTTCACGAGCCCTACGGAATTCGCAAAACAGATAACCCAGGGGACGTACGCGAAGAACGAACTGGGTGTGACAGGGGCGTACGGTCTCGAGGTAAGGGGATTTGATGTTCAATCGATCTATATAGATGAGCCTTTCGTGATACAGATAGAGCTCGAGAATAAGGGGATATACCATGCGAAAAACGTCAAGGTGGAGCTCCTGACCAATATAAGGGATTTCAGAATAGCAAAAGATGTAGTCAGTTTGGAGCATGACATTTCTAAGATGAAAGCCATACCAAAGGTAGATAAGTATGGAAAAACGTGGTATAAATTCACAATCGATAGAATAAACAGCCCTGAGTATAATTTGGATGACATAGAAAGGCAGGATGCCCTCCCGATTTTCCTTGTGGGGATGATGAATTGTGAGGATTTCAATAGATCGGCCTGGAGGGATTTCGGAAGTTTGGGAGGGCATGAACACACGGTAAGGGAGTATTTCATACCGTTCGTTGTCAACGTCACTTACGAATACGAGGCGGAATCGAACCTGCAGGTGGATTTCATCTCCACGGATGAATGGAAGAGGCTTTCAAGCGAAGACAAGCTTGTAAGGGGTCAGGTACCCTCAGTTATATCCACAGCGCCGGCTAGCCTTAACCTCGGGTCAATGGACCAGCCTATAAAGGAGGACTCGCCTTTTTTCGTGGGTTTCAACCTAACAACCACGTGGCCGCAGAAAACCCTGATAAGTGGAGGGACGGTGAATTTATATTTGCCTGAAGACTTCGGGGTAAGGCCCGTTTGTACCGGGACGCCTGATCTGCCTTCTTGTAAAAGAATGGATTTGGCCGAGAAGGTATATAATTGCACATTCAACCTGAAAGGTCATTCAAAATCTGCTTTCTGCAGTTACACAAAACTGGAAGAACAGCCCATAAAGGTTCCGAAAAAGACCTACACTATTTCAGCTGATGCGGTATACACGTTTTCGAGGTGGGAAAGCAAAGACACGTTGTTCAACTTCAAGGATGTCTGCTGGCCTAGGGAGGGGGGTGGAGAAGTCACTCCATTTATCGAACCAACAGAAGTGGGGGGTGAAAAATACTGTGAGTATAAGATTGCACAAGGACATGGAAAATGTGATGTGGGGGAGGGTGGCTGTCAGAAAGGCATGGTTGAGTGTATAGAGAAGCAGGGCGGTCCTAATAGTTCGGAATTAATCTGCGGGGATGTTCAGGGAATTATTAATCCTATTTGCTGCTATGAGGATTTGCTGCAAAAAAACCAAGAAGAATGCGAAGAGGCGTATGATGAATGGATAAATCGTATAATAAGTAGTTAAATTATAAAAATATAAAAAAGAAAGTTGGGGTTTATTTTTTATAGGTCACCCATGGGGGAAATTTTGTTTTTTTCTGACGCCTCTTCTGGTATTGATGTTGATCTCTTCTGGTAACTGGATTTACTATTTTATTCGGTTTTATTGATCCGACTAGTTTAGTATTAGGCTTAGGCTTGTCCATGTCTTCTATTTCAAACCAACCAGTGTCTGTGAAGTTAATGACTTTATCTGGATCCCTGTTAACTGTAATTTGATATCTATCACCAGTTATTTGGCCCATAGTCACTCCGTAATCTATTTTTGTTGGCGCTGCTCCTGGTTTCATTGGGTTAAAAGGAACCATTTTTTCTTCTGGCCTTTCCAAGGTAATATCTTTGAACTGCTGAAACATTCTTTTGAACTTCTTGTATTCCTGCCAAGATCCTACGTCAAAGGCAACGTAATCACCTTCATTTGCATGATCTGTGTTGCTGTCACCGACAATGTCACCCATATTAAAAAGTATTCGTATTTTTTCTAACTTGTTGTTATTGTTGTAGAATAGGACCCTGCCCATTTGTTTAACTGTCAATTGTTGACCGAATGGTATTTCTGGCTTTGCTGGCTTTGTTTGTGCAAGAAGAGGTGAACCCACAATTAGACCGCCTAATGATACTTTCAAAGCTTTGTTACCGTAGATTTCTGTTGCTGCTGCCAGATCTGAAAAGTTCTTGTATCCTTTCAAACAGATATTGTTGTAAGCACTTTTTATGTTCATACTCCATCAACCTCCTATTTATATTTGTTATCATTTAGTGGTAATTTTACTAAATTATTGGGGGAAAGTTTTATAAAGGTTTCGGTTGGGTTTTTGGGTGGGTTTTAGACCCCGACCATCAATCTTATCATGTCCCTCAGGCCTGGGGCGAGGCCGAGGATCAGGACCACTATCTTCAGGAAGTTCTTGAAATATCCGGGTTCTGAATAGCGGTCGATCACGTAGAGAACAGGGATCAGGACCACGATCTTCAGGAAGAACATCGCGGCCGGGTTAGTGAGATCGATCAGGAATCTCGGGAGCGGGTGTTGTTCTAGATAGCCAAAAAAGGTCATCGCTACGTAGGTGGCGCTCGCATCGAGCATGTGGACTGAGAGCAGGCCTGAGTTCTCAAAAGTGAAGATTTGTTTCAGGGTTTTGAATTTAGATGTTTTGGAAAATTGGTACAAAAGGAGGAAGAGGATTGTCCATAAACCCGTTATCCCCAGGATCATGAACATCGGGAGCGGGTTGATCCTCGGGAACAGGGCGAAGTTTATTGTGTCCAGGATTATCCCTATCGCGAACATTATTTTCCAGTATGGGAACCTCGCGTATTTCTGGATGGTTAGGGAGATCAGCAGGGCTATGAGGGCGAGGAGGAATGTGATCATGTAGGAGCCGGGGGTCGGGAAGATCGGGAGGGAATATAATTCTCCGAGCGGGCCGGTCAGGGCTCCGTAGTACGCGGCATCGTGGAGGACGCGCGTGCTTGCGCCCCAGAGGATGAAGGGGAGGATCGCGTACAGGAAATAGCGATCTATGTGGATGTTCATTTTCTTCAGGAGACGGAAAACGAGGTACACGCCTGCAACCAGGATTATTCCGTAAGCTATCGAATTGACCGGGTTGAACCAGCCGTTGGAAAGGATCGGCTTCAGAAAATACTCGTAAAGGAAATCCATACTATTTATTGGTTATATTATATTTTAAGCTACAGGCAGCATGCCTACTTTTATCAGGAACATGAAGATTATGAATATCGAGGCGAGCATTATCAGTGAATGCTTGGTCCCCGCAACTATTGAATCCTCTCCGAGCTGCCCTGCTATCAATCCCATGAACACCGCCTGCGTGATGAGGACTGAAAAGAACAAAGCGAAGTAATAACAACCTATCCCGCTCGGGACTGCAAAAGCCGTGCATAATACCTCGAAATAGCCACAGGGGAATATGATGTAGAATGACTTACATGGGTCTGTGAAGCTCAGCATTAATGGGGATGTTCCGCCCATTGTGGTCTGGGACTGGCTCATCATCGGGATCAAAACGTTGATTATAGCTATCGAGATCAAAACGAACATGAAGAATATGCCGTACATTATCATTACATGTTGGCGAACGACTGATTTCCTCTCCTTCTCTATTTCTTTCAGTATTACCATGTCCTTCGACAGCGAATCCAGCGTCATTGATATGTTCCCCCCGGAAACGTAGGATTCCTTCAATATCCCAAGGATTTCTGTTATGATCTTTGAGGACTTGAAGCGCTTGCTGAATATTTCAAGCGCGCGTAAGAAATGAATGCCCCAAGAAAGTCTGTTCGAGAATTTCTGGACCTCAGGGGTTAGCTTCCCGTAATTGTTTCTCACGGTCATGTTCACCGCCTCTGAAAGCGATATGCCCGACCTTTTCAATCCTGCGAGGTCGCGTACGAAGTTCGGGAATTCCTCCTCAGCAGATTTTATCCAGAGGAATTCAGCGTATTTCATAAGGAAGAGGGGCGTAACCACTATGAACAACGAGATCACGCCTATGTTAATTATAATCCCCACATCCTGCGTGAATATGGCGAATACGCCTATCAGCAAAACAGCTACCATGAGCGAACCCAATACAACTTTTTTTCCTTTTTCCATAATATCACCCTGTAGGCGAGAGGCTTTTCAGCAGCACAAGGAACCCGGCTGAAATCAAGGGGATGAAGAAGAACACAAGGAATGTCTGTATGAGTAGTATGTCCCCTCCGACCAGGGGGGACATTATTGAGGACAGCACTATGAAAAACAATGTACCGACAATTATGAGGGTGATGTAGATCTCTGTGTAGAAGCTTATCTGTTTCGAATACTCGTTAAGCGAACGCCTGTAATCACCCATGAATTCCGTTGCCTTCCCGGACAGATATTCCCCGAGGTTTCCTCCCCTTCTTGTAACAGAGAGCATCCCCCATAACAGTTCGGAGAATTTTGCTGAGGGCGATTTGTTCGCTGCCTTGGTTATAGCCGTGGAAACGTCCATTCCGAGCATGTGGATATTCCTGTATATCGTTTCGCACTCCTTCCCTATCTTCCCTCCCCTCAGCGAAACTATCTTGAACAGGTTGGCAGGGGTTACCTCTGAAGAGGCCGCGGTCGCCATGTAGATTGTTGAGAACGGGAGGGTTTTGTTTATACTGCTCTGAATGCCTTTGGACTTTATGCTCGGATAGTAATAGCCAAGGAAAAAAACGCCACCTGCTGCTGCAAAGGAGAGGATTATTGATAATGTATAGGAATAGAATGCGTATGTGGTGGTTAGGGTTATGAAGAACGATCCAGCCGTTATAACCACGATGAAGGCTATGAGTGATGAAAGGAGCAGCATGGAAACGTACTCTTCAACAGAATGCTTCATCCCCGCCCGTCTCAGGTGGGAGTTAAGCGTATCGAAATAGTCTATGTACGGACTCACTATCCTTCCGAAAAGCCTGGAATATATTTTTTTTGTCATACCGAATCTTTCGAAAACCTATGTCTCTTCAACGAGTGTCACTATCCTTTCAGGGTTGGAGTAGTAACCATTTACTATGTTTGCAATCTCCCTGTAATCGAACATCCTTTTATCAAACATCCATTCAAGTATTGATTTTCGAACCCTGAGTTCCTCCTTAAGGCTGGCCTCCGTGAGTCCGAGGGACATAGCGAGATGTTCTAGCAATTGACTATTCTCATTTGTTTTGAACTTGTCTTCCACAGGCTTCCATCTGAAGATTTCGGTTGTCACGGGTTTGTCCTCTTTCACTCCTGTCACCTCCAGAATCTGGTTCGCCCTCCTCACATAACGATCCTTGGATTTGACCTGTAAAAGGAAAATTATGACATCGATATTTTGGATCAAATTCGCTGGGAGATTTATAGGAGGTGTTGTCAGCCTGTCTATCAGCTGGGGGAGACTGGCGGCGTGAATAGTAGCGAGCCCGCTGTGCCCGGTCGCGATCTGCTGGAACAGAACGAATGCTTCCATCCCCCTGACTTCTCCGACTATTATGTAATCCGGCCTCTGTCTAAGCGAACCTTTGAGCAAATCGAAAAGGCTCACCTCCCCTGTTTTTTGCTCCTGTGATATCGGGGTTCGGGCGACCTCCGGGATCCAGTGTGAGTGGGGGAGACGAAGCTCGGGCGTGTCTTCAATCGAAACTATTTTCATGTTGGGTCTTATGAAAAGCGACAAAGCGTTGAGGAGCGAGGTTTTCCCTGTGGCAGTTCCTCCTGATATGAGGATTGACTTTCGATTCTCTATTGCAAACCACAGGTAGGCGAGCTGGGTTGAGTCTAGTGTCCCGTACTCCAGCATGTGGACCGGGGTTAATGGAGATTTCGTGAATTTTCGGATGGTGAAGTTAGATCCCCTCCTTGCAATATCTGTTCCAAGGGTCGCGTGGACCCTCGAACCGTCAGGGAGCGATCCTTCGATCAGGGGTTCAGCGACGGAAATCGATTTACCGCACTTCTGGGAGAGCCTCATAGCGAACGTGTCAAGTTCATCGTTGCCTTCGAACATAATATTGGTTACCATCGAGCCGAAAAGAGGGTTCCTGTGGTAAACGTATAGTGGGATTTTTTTGCCATCGCATGATATATCCTCGATATCCCTATCCCTCATGATTGGTTCAATTTTCCCGAGACCTATTATGTCTCTCTGAACATAATATTGGATTGTATCGATTTTTTCGGTATCGACATCCTCCATCTTGGAGATTATATTTTTTATCTCCTCCATTAGCAGTTCCTTTGCACGGATTTCCCCTAGTTTCATGAAGTCTATGTCCAGTCTCTCCTCCAGGTCCTTTTTAACAGCCTCTATTATTTTCCTGTCCTTGTCCGTGATGTGCGGCTCGGTCACATAATAGACCAATTCCTCCCTCCTCGGGTCCCACCTTATCCTCGAATATGCATACACCCTTTCGGACTTCTTCGGTTTTTCAGGGATTAAAGGATACGTTATGTTTATAGTCCTCAACATCTCCTTTTCTTCGCTAGATATGGGAGTTGTCAAAGGAGCTGGGGCCTTGGGTATCTCCATCTTGATTCCAGGGGTCTCCATCTTGATTCCGATTATCTTCTTGGCCACCTCCTTTTCAACCGCGGGAACGGGAGGCTGTTTTTCAGGCCCTGGGAACGTGAACATTTCTTTTGGATGGAGGGGACCCCTTTTTCTCGCTAGCCCTTTTTGTGCCAGATATCCCCTTTTTAGACTTAATATTATTATCCTTGCCTGCGGGCTTGATTTCTTCTTTATTGCAGATTTTTTGATTTTCACTTTCTTGATCTTCATAAAAACCCCTGCTTTTCGCTCCCCAAGATTACTGTATAATAATTAAACTCCCTTTTTTATAAATTATCAAAGAATTCTATTTAACAGTCGTGTCCAAAAGAATTGAATTTCCCCTTCTATAAATTACGACCTTCCCCATGTCACTGATTACCCTTCCACTAAAATCGAAGGTCTCATTGAACCCGTAAAGTGTTGAGAATTCGTCTATCCCCCTCTCGGGCGGCCAGAGGGTGATATTCAAGCTTTCTTTTGATAACTTTATCCTGTAAAAACTGCCCCCTATCTTTTTCGGTATGGAGAGGACAATGGAAGATTCGAGGTCATTTTTCTCGCATAGTTTGATAATGCTGGAGAGGATGTATTCCTTGACCTGTGTTAGCTGGTCCTGGGTTGCTTCGGAAATGTAAAAATTCTGGTACATCGCGAAGAGAGCGAAAGAGGTTATGAGTATGACCACGCTGATAGCGAAAATAAGAACCTGCTCGAAAGCCAGAATCTGTCCTTTTGATTTCATATTCACATTGGCTGCACTTTAATTCTGGAGATAAGCAAGTTCCCCCCGTTGTCAGCTCCCCCTTCAATCGTTTCAGAGCCGTCATAGGATATACCAATCTTGCTGTTTCCGCTCACTGTTTCGGATTTCACCAATTGTATTATATACCCCCTGAACGGTTCATCGCTGTCCAGTTCCCTGTAGCGGAGGTAAAACCTAAGCGTGTATGAACCCACTGCCAGCTTCTTTCCCTTAAGGCTTATAACCCCGGGGGTTTCCCCGTAACGAGCGACACTCGCGTTATCCACTGTGTTGAAGAGGACTTCTCCCTCGGTTATCAGCGGTTGGTTGGCCTGGAATTCGTAAATTATCGTGTTGATGGATTCATTCAGTCTTATCAGACCAGGGACAGGCAGATCGAGGCTTTCCTCACACGCCCCTTCGAAAGAGCATGCCCCCGCCATATCCACTATTTTCCTGTCGAGATCTTCCATGAAGTGAATTGCTGAGGTGAACTGTGTTATCACGGAACGCTTCTCTACCAAAGGCACCCCCCAAGCGTAGGCGAATCCCATGAGGGAAATAATGACCCCTGAGATCAGAACAAGCGTGACGACCTGGGTCTGGGCTTTTTTCATAATAATATATTTGGTTTCTGTTTTTTATATAAAAAATAGGATTTCAAAATTTATATTTGCATATTTTTTCACTATAGTTACAAAATTTATTTAAACATTTTTCACTTATATAGTAATATATGAAAGGGAAGGGATTGAGAAATGGTATAATGGAAATAGTTGATCACCATTGGCCAGTTCATATAAAAGAGCTTGTCAGGGTCCTCGGACTGGAAGTGAACAACAGCAACATCAAGAAAATAAGTTACCACATAAAGGAACTTGAAAAGATTGAAAAGATAAAAACTAAAAGGGTTGGGAAAGCCTTAATTGCCTGGCCGCATGATATGGAGAAGTTAAGGATAATATACGAATTACTAAAGGTTGAGTGAATGGGGTTGTCTAACAGTCTGAAAAAGATGCTGATGAGCAGTTCGTTCGTTACAGAACAAAGTAGAATCAAGCTTTTTGGGAAGATGGACTGGACTTTACACCCCTCCAGGGGTCTCGCCCAATTGATCCAGCTTCCTGCCGAAGAGGTTAAGAAAAGGTTTGGGGAGGATCCAGAAAAGTGGCTTTTCAAATTTGGACATGAAAACGGAGAGCTTACGGTAAATGAAATATTCGAGTGTGTCGGAACCGAGGATAAAAGAACCACGCAAAAGACAATAAACGATTTATTAGAATTCATAGGTATGGGGCAACTTGAATTCATAAAATCTGAAATAGGTGAAGATGGCCACCATGATATTGTTATTCACATGATAAACAATCCCATGATAGAACATGCCGCCAAATTGTACGGGAAAAAATCTCATGTCTGTGCCTTTTTTAGGGGATTGTTTTCGGCTTATGGTGAAGTGCTGTTAGGTATAAAGAATGCAAAGCTTAGAGAGAGGAAATGTATGTGCAAGGGGGAAGCTGAAAGTTATTGCGAGTGGGTAAGTAAATGGTGATAAAATGGGTATTGTTTCAATCCTAAAAAAAATGCTCATAGGGAGAGCATTCACAACGGAGAGAGGGAGAATTCTAATGTTCGGAAAAGAAGACTGGACACTTTACCCATCAAAGGCCTTGACCCATTTTTTTCAGACAATCGGTGAAAAATTCGGGGAAGAATATCTTTATAAATTAAGTAAGAAGAATGGCAGGTTTAATGGGGAAGAAATGACTGCTGCCATGGGAACGAAGCCCAGAGGTGGATGGGTAACACAGACTACAATAACAAGTCTTTTGGATTTCCTTGGTTATGGAAAATTGGAATTTCTCAGGTCAGAAATAGATACCAAAACAGGAAGCCATCACATACTGTTTCATACAAGCGAAAACCCCATGATAGAGCACGCGATAAAAATGTACGGTAAAAAACAAATGCTATGCGTTTACTGGAGAGGGTTGCTTTCAGGCCACGGTGAAGTTGAGCTTGGGGGCAAGAACTTAAATTTAAAAGAAAATGAGTGCATGGTCAATGGTGCTCGATATTGTGAATACGAGAGTAAATGGGCAGCAGATTCTGAAGAAAAATAGGTCACTCCATGATGTTAAAACCAATTTATTCGCTTTATATGATAAATATTGAATATCTATACTTAAGGTGTAAAAATGCCATCAAAATATCTTGGTAGGATGGGCAAGTTTGAACTTCACGCATTTACTGGGAATGGGAAATATCATGATTCCGAGTTGGCCAAGAGGATGCATGAAATAAGATACAGTGTTCTTGAAGGGGGGCATCCTATTTATTGCACGGCGGTTTCTCCTGATTTCGAAAAAAGACAAGAACATAACCCGCATGATGCTTTGCCGACAACAACCCATTTTGTTACCATTAATAGAAAGACGGGTGAAATAGAATACATCCTGAGCACAGCCAAGGATAGCGGTGAAACTTATAATGGCGATATAATCGGAGTTCCTATGGAAAATCGTTTTTCGCCTTTGTTTAATGGTTACCCTCCAGGAGCTTTTCTTGACGAATTCAGAAGTCAGTTCTTGCGTGAGAATTATGGTGCTGACAGTGATGTCCCACCCATGAGAATCGCGGAATTATACAGGCATGTAAAAAACCCGGATTCCGAATTGGGCGGGAAAGGATCAGAGGGAGCCAGACTTGGTGTTTATGCCGCTGCTTACCAGCATTTGGTAAGGGATGCGCTTCATGAGGACAGAACTCCATCAGATTTATGGGTTTGGGATGCCAAACCATTTTATGCATTTTATATGTATTCCGTTGTTGATGGTGTTTTTCGTAACCTGACAATCAATGGAGGGAAAGGAGGGAGGTGGATACCAACAAAGGATTCTAGTGTGAAATCAA
Organism: Candidatus Aenigmatarchaeota archaeon; assembly: GCA_036478655.1. Classification (GTDB taxonomy): domain Archaea; phylum Aenigmatarchaeota; class Aenigmatarchaeia; order QMZP01; family QMZT01; genus JAZGEG01. The sequence goes on from JAZGEG010000017.1 coordinate 17,593, forward strand.
AACGTGTGGATGGCCTAGAACACTACTTTCTTAAAGAAGATGGTACACAGGTAACCAGGAATCTTCCAATATTATTTCCTCCAAAAGATGGCAGTTTTGGACCGGAAAATAGAGGGGAGAGAAAACCAGTGCCGATGGTAGACGGTCTTGTTGATGTAGGACATGTAGAGTATATGATAAAAAAACATCCTTTGCTATTTCCGGGTGAAGATCTAAAATTTAAGTTGAAAGAACGTACATCAAGGGCTATTATCTGTCACAGGATGTACAAAGACCACCATAAACCCAATCCTTTGGTTCTCCCTCTTAACACATCTTTGCATATTGGAACTGGTACTTTCCCATGGAAGATGAAAGGGGGGAAAATATTGAAAAAGCATTCTTTATTAAGAAGTGATTGGAGTCCTCTGTATGAAACGGACTTCTAAACATTTTTTCCAACGATTATACCTTTACTGGTTATCCCCATCGGATACACATCGGTCCCGTGCTTAGTTCTCCTCATCTTCCTGACAAGGAGTGATCTTGTTATTCCTCCACCCACCCCGAAGAGGTTCAGAACAATAATACCATCTGCAACGAACTCGACAACCCCGAATCTTGATAAACTCTTCACCTGGATTCCCAGAGCCTCGTCAAGTATCTCCGAAGTTATCATGGTTGTTGTGTTTGTTTTTCTAAGTATTCTTATGATCTCGAACAATCGCTTTCTTAAAACAGCGGGGTCCTTCATGTACATTCCCACGAGCGATATGGGATCTATCACTATCCTTTTCGCGTTGATCGAATTTATCACATTCACAATAGTTGAAGAGATATCAGAAACCTCGAATGGATTCTGGTAAACGAACTTGAAGATTCCGGATTTTTCATAGGTTTCGAAATCAAAGCCGTATTTTTTGAGGTCCTCCTTTATGTCTTCCGGGTCTTCCTCCAGGGTCATGTAAATCCCGGGTTCGCCCTTTTTAAGACCTTCCAGAATAAACTGAGCGCAAAAAGTGGTTTTTCCGGTCCCTGTCCCTCCGGTTACGAGGATTGTTGAACCTCTTACAAGGCCACCTTCAATCAATCCGTCAAGTCCTGGGATTCCTGTGGGTATCCTTTCCGTTGGAATTTTAACAGGCCCTGCCTTCTTGTGCGTGGCTTTCTTGGCCATAAATAATATTTATTCTCCTTTTACTTAAATCTTTTTATCCTGTCTTTCACTACTTCTTCCTCTCCACGAGGTACTCAGCGAACTGTTCCAGAATTTTCCCCAGCTTCTCAGGCATACCGGATGTTATCTTCCTGCTCTCCTTGATAAGCGATTTCGCCTTCTCACTTGCGTATTCAAGCGAGCCGTGTTTTTCCATGAGTTCCTTAACGAAAATTATGTCTTCTTTGCTTGTCTTCTCCCTTGGTTTGTTCAGGATTTCGAACATTCGTTTTTTCTCTTTGCTGGCGCATTTGGAGGAGCAGTGTACCGCCATGATGCTTCGTTTCCCCTCCTTTATATCCGAGCCTATTTCTCCCCTCCCCTTCCCCCTTGTCAGGTCGAGCAGATCATCCGCCATCTGGAAGGCAGGCCCTGCCTTCATGCCGAACTCCCTTATCTTATCCGTTAATTCGGGTTTGCCCGCAATTATCGCTCCACCAACCATCGGGAGCGTCAAATACCATGCTGTTTTCAGCTCTATCATCTCCATGTATTCCCTCTCGGAGGGGTTGTTATTTTTCCTTAAATTCATGTCCATGGTCTGGCCTTCTGCTGTTTTCGAACACGTCTCCACGATTTCCTTGATCAGTCTCATTTTCATGCTCTCATTGAGATTCGAGCGTATTATCAGATCGTAAACCTTCTCGGACATGAAATCCCCGACATTTATCCCGTGCGCCAGACCGTATTTAACCCAGACGGCGGGCTTGTCCCTGCGGGTTCTATCCCCGTCTTCTATGTCGTCGTGCACAAGTAACCAGTTGTGGAGGAGTTCGCAGGCGGCGGCGAAGGGCATAACCTTTCGGATGTCGCCTCCCAGGGATTCGCATGTCAGGATCGCAAGAACGGGCCTTATCCTTTTCCCCCCGGAATCCAGGTGGTACCAGACAGCGTCGTTGAGGTTTCTTATCCCCTTCCTCGGGATAGCCTTCTCGATTTCCTTCTCTATCAGCTCTCCCTTCTCTTTCAATACCCTCTCCACGTTTTCTATCATACTCTTAAATTGTAGTACTTGTTTTTAAAATTTCAAAACCAAATTAATTATATTCGTGGTTCTTATGTACGTGGCAAAGCTGGAGAAAATAGAGGGGGATGAGGTGTTCGGGGAGAAGGCTGTGAAGCTTTCAAAAATGCTGAATGCGAGGCTTCCCGTTCCGGGAGGTTTTGTGATAAACAAAGAGGGTTTCGAACTTTTCCTTAAAAAGAACAACCTGGAGGAGAGGATAGCGAAGGTTTTGGAAGGTCTGGATGCTGATGATCACAAAAGACTCGGGGGGGTCTCCTCTGAGATAAAGGAAATGTTCGTGGCTTCCCAGATTCCTGAAGGCCTGAAGAACGAGATACTTGAAGGTTACGATGGATTTCTCATAAGGAAGGAGGCGAAAAGCATAGGGGGTCCGGCTCTCGATTTTATTCGGGCAGGTAGGGAGAACATATACGTTTCTGTAAGAATTTCGGCGATTACGTCCGCTGATTCCTCCTTCCCGGGGTTGTTCGACACGTTCATGAATGTAAACGGCCAGAAAACGCTCTTCGAGAGCATAAAGCTCGCATGGGCGTCGCTTTACCTGCCAAGGGCGATTTTCTACAGGAAGAAAAAGGGTTTCGAAGGCGAATGTTTAGGGAGCGTTCTTGTCCAGCGGATGGTAGATTCGGAGAAGTCTGGGGTGGTTTTGAGCGAGAAGGGCTCGGCAATGATAGAGGGTTCCTGGGGCCTGGGAAATTCGCTTGCCTATGGGCTGGTTTCTCCGGACAGGTATCTCCTTGATGGTTATTCCGGGGAGATTCAAGAGAAGAAAATAGGTAGGAAGGTCTGGATGTACAGAAAGGATAACGTAACCAACAGGACCGTAAAGGAGTGCGTGCTTGACGAGAAAATAAATGAACAGCTTCTGGATGAAGGGGAGATAAAGAAGATTTTCGAGCTTTACAAGAGGGTTTCTGATCATTACGGGCAGGAGCAGATTGTGGAGTGGGCTATAGAAAGAGGGAGGACGTATCTTTTACAGGTAAAGTCTTCACCCGAACCGAAGGAAAGCGAACATCACGAGGAAGAGGGGGAGCGTTTGGAAGGATACGGGATTTCGGGTGGTTTCGTGAAGGGACCTGTCAGGATGATAACCAACACGGGTGATTTTGAAAAGATAGGGGACGAGGACGTAATCGCAACGAAAGTCCTCTCCCCTGAACTGATCCCCTTCATGGGGAAGGCCGGGGGCCTGATCTCCGAATTCGGAGGGGCCGGCAGTTCTGTCTCCCTGGTCTGCAGAGAGATGGGGGTTCCCTGCGTGAGCGACCTCGAAATCTCCCAGTTATCCGACAACCAGATGGTCTCTGTGAACGGCGGGAAGGGGGAGGTCTATTATTTCGAATCCGCTGCCCCTGATCCCGAACGTGATATCGGGATCGGGAGGCTGGAAGGGGTGAATGCAACTGAGGTGAAGCTCAATTTCGATCTCGCCAGGCCTTTCGATTTCGAGGGGGCTGTGGACGGGATAGGGGTGTTAACATCCGAGGGGGTAT
>JAZGEG010000018.1:0-2685 GCA_036478655.1 Candidatus Aenigmatarchaeota archaeon
TGCGAGAAGTTGTTATAGAATCGAACCGGGAATTTGAAAATCTGGACAATATCCAGGATCACATTAACGAAAAGGACAGGGAATGGATTTCTGTTCCAAAAGGGACAATAACTCCTTTCATGCAGGAATTGATGAACAATGAATTATCAATGGAATTAAAAGAGATAGTTGATTTTCATGAAGAAAAATATGGATATATGGTTTTCGGGGAGATTTTCGTAACAAACAAGCACGGGGTCAACGTCGGCCAAACAGGTAAAACCACTGATTATTATCAGGCGGATGAAGAATGGTGGCAAAATGCAAAGGAAAATGGTTTAAATGTAGAAAATCTTGAATATGATAGAAGCGCAGGGCTTTATTCTATTGATATTGAAACAAGAATCGATGATGAAGATGGAAATTTTGAGGGCATTCTTAAAGCTGTTTTGAATGTCCGAGAAATTATTGATATTATAAAAGAACTGGAATCCACTGAAGAATACGAACGTTATGGGCATGAAGGACATAAAACAATGGAATTTAAATTGTTCACTGAAGACGGAAAAATAATCTATTCGACAGAAGAATTTGAATTATTTGAAGACGCACCCGATAAGTTATTCTCGCGTTTCTCTGGACGTGGAGGGGAACACGTACAATATTTTATAGGTTATGAACTCGGTGAAGCAGAAGAACTCTTTGCCCATGTCCATTCAGAAGGTTACAAAGATTATAAGGGCCTGGGCTGGTTATTGGTGGTGGAGCATGAAACAGAAGAGGTATTCGCCCCTGTTGTCGGGTTAGCCAACACCATGATAATCGTCACGGCGGTTGTGGCGATATTTGGCATACTGTTAAGCATCCTGATCTCCCGTTCCTTCACAAGACCGATCATTAAACTGAGGGACGCCGCCAGCGAGATCGGCAAGGGGAAGCTGGATACGAAAATAGATGTTGAAACGTCTGATGAGGTGGGGCAACTCGCTTCTGCCTTCAACCAGATGACAATCGATCTGAAACAATTCCAGAAGGGGATAAAGAGGCATGCCGAAGAACTCGAAGAAAAGGTCAAGGAAAGGACGGAAGACCTTGACACCAAGGTCAAGGAACTTACGGATGCTAAAGACGCTGTTCTGAACATGATGGAGGATATGAACGAGTCACACAAGGAACTCGTGGAAACGGGTAAAGAACTTGAGAAAAGTTTAAAGGAATTGCAGGAGATGGATATAAAGAAAAATCAGTTTATTTCAATCGCGGCGCATGAGCTTAAGACTCCACTCGCTTCGATTATCAGCTTTTCCCAGTTACTTCAAGATAAGGAGATTTTGGGAGATTTTACGAAAAGTAGAAAATACCTGAAGATAATGTATCACGAGAACAAAAGGCTTGCGAAGCTCGTGAACGATATACTTGACCTTTCAAGGATAGACCTGGGAACAATAAAACTCAATTTCGAGAAGGTTGATGTGAACGAACTGGTAGAGAATGTAAAAAGTGAGATGGGCATACCGATTAAGGAGAAGGGACTGAAATCCGAATACCACGTGGAGAAGGGTATGCCAAGGGTCGTTACGGATAGTGAGAAACTCATAGAGATTTTGATAAACCTCATAAGCAACGCTGTCAAGTACACGAATGAGGGTAAGATAACGGTAAGGGTTTTCAGGGACAGGGGAAACGTTCACTTCGTTGTCAAGGACACGGGGATAGGGATAGCGAAAGAGAAACAGGAAATGATATTCGAGAGGTTCTATCAGATTGATTCCTCCTTCACAAGGAAAGCGGGCGGGACAGGTCTCGGTCTAGCTTTGTGCAGGGAGTTCTTGGACATGCTCGGCGGGGACATTTGGGTCGAGAGCGAACCGGGAAAGGGGAGTGAATTCCATTTCACCTTGCCTGTAAAGGGCGTTCCGAAAAAGCAAATAAGGGGAGGGGAAAGGAGAGCGAAAGAACGTATCAAAAAAGCGGAGGAGATGAGGGAAACGTTGAAAAAAACTGGGATTGGAAAATGAAATTATAAAGGAGTTTCCTAATTCATCCAACCAGTTTCTTTACCCTTTTCACCAGGTCTTCGTTGTCGAATGGTTTTGTGATGTAGTCCACGACATTCAAATCTTTCAACGTGCCTTTCCCTGTCTCGGAAAATTTCACCACTGTTAAAAAGGCGACCTTCAGGTTCTTCGTTTTCGGGTTCTCCCTTATCCTCTTGCAGACCCTCCTTCCGCTCAGCCCAGGCATCATCATGTCAAGGAGGATGATATCAGGCTTTATTGTATTGAGCTTTTCTAAACATTCCTCTCCGCTTATCGCTGGTATGATTTCGTAACCTTCTCGTTCCAAGACCGCTGTGAGAGCTTCTATCAGACTCTCATCATCATCCACGATCATTATTTTTTTCTTAGGCATAGAAACCACTATCCTTTCACCTATATATTTATTATTTATCTACTTATATTATTAAAATTTATCCCTAAATTATTTTCCTTCTTGTTTTCCATTGTTATTGACAAATTAGTTAACATTTTCAGGTCCTCTATCAACTCCTCCCTTTCTTTGCCAAGAAGATCTCCTCCCCTAAGCTATCTTATCCTCGTATTGTTCCTCGTTCAGGATCACGAGCAGGGTTTTGTTCCTGAGTATTTCTCCCGAAAGGTCCATGATATTATTTCCACGGTTTTATTTAAATGATTTAAGAAATAA
>JAZGEG010000019.1:0-4063 GCA_036478655.1 Candidatus Aenigmatarchaeota archaeon
ACACCGTTTTCACGATATTTGGCGGAGGGCTTGTTGTTGCAGGCTCCAGGCTCCTCATAGACTCCACAATGAACATATCAAGTATTTTGGGTGTACCTGAAATATTCATTGCGATTGTAGTTGTTGCAGTTGGAACATCCCTCCCTGAGCTGGCTGTGGCAATGACAGCAGCCTTCAAAAGAATGGTGGGTATATCCATAGGCGATATCCTTGGAGCGAACATGTTCAACGTCATGGTGCTTGGGATAACTTCTTTGGTATCCCCGATACCTGTCACGGCAAAGATACTCACAACAGTAATACCAATAATGCTCTTCGTTAACGTGCTCCTCCTGCTTTTCATGAGCAAGAAATGGTGGTTTGTGTCAAAGAAATGGCAGCTATCCAGAATCGAGGGAGTCATACTTCTTGCAATCTATGCGATCTTCATTTGGCTTCAGTTTGTGTGAACAGCATCAAAAACCAATAGTTTAAATAACCGTTGAACTAAAAAATCAAAAGTGTTGGACATGTTGACTATAATCCTCACCTCCATAATATCATTTTTCACCGTTTTTTTCTTAGCCTCGAACATGAAGAAATTCCTAGAGAGGGCAAAGATAATTGGTTTTGACCAACAGAAAAAGGAAAGACCAAAGCTTGCGACTTCGGCGGGCGTTCTTGTCATAACGGGCGTTCTGCTCGGAGGTTTTTTCTTCATAGGTATAAACACGTTTCTCATCCGTTCACCCATAAACCTGACATATTTATTGGCTGCGTATTGCTCGATATTCATAATAACTTTCATAGGATTCCTCGATGATCTCAACATAGCCAGGAAACCGAAAAAGAACAAGGGCATTGAAGATTACAGAATAGGATTGAAGCAGTGGCAGAAACCCCTCCTTACCCTACCCGCTGCCATACCTTTAATGGCGGTGATGGCGGGAACGAGCGTGATGTCCTTGCCCTTCTTCGGGATAATAGATCTTGGAATAATATACCCCCTTTTATTGATACCAATAGCAGTTGTCGTCGTGGGCAACGTTACAAACATGCTTGCGGGAATGAACGGACTGGAAGCAGGGCTAGGATTCGTTTCGATGTTCTCGCTCGGTCTGTATACATTCATGCTCGGTCGGATAGAAGCGAGCATAATAGCTTTTACTTTGTGCTTCTCTCTCCTAGCCTTTCTTAAATGGAACTGGTGTCCAGCAAAGTTCCTCCCAGGAGATTCCCTGACGTATTTGATAGGCGCTTCATTCGCCTCAATTGTCATAATAGGCAACATAGAGAAATTCGGGATAGTGATCTTCACCCCCTGGATAATAGAGGCGTTTTTGAAACTCCGTTCGAAGTTCAGGGCCCGGAGTCTGGGAGATATACATGCGGACGGAACGCTTAAATCCCCCTACAAAAATATTTATTCCCTAACCCACGTGGTCATGAGGATAAGGCCAATGAAAGAAAGAAGCATAACTTCCATTATAATAGGGTTTGAAATATTGATATGTGTAGTTGCATTCGTTTTTTTTATTTGAATAATCAGTCGCGGTCCATCATGTTTATGTAATCCCCGGTTATGTTTTCAGGGAAGTTGTCATGGCGAACCTTGTATATTTTCATCCCGAGTTTATCGTAAATCTTTTCGAAATAATTTTCCATACCAAATCCATCGAAAAGGTAAAGCCTGACGAAAACACAATCCTCAACAACTTCCGGAATGTATATCACGGCATTACCCGCGAAGTAAATCATCCCTGCTATGGAATTTGGTTTATCATTTCTTATAATCTGGTTCCCTACCCCGATATCCCTTACATAAGATTGACCCTGTGGCATTTTTATAAGGGCCGTGATGTTTTGTATGATTGTAGCATCACCTTCACCCACCAGAGAATAGACAACGAGCACTGTCTGCCCACCACCTGAATACTCGAGCAGTGTTTTATCATCTTCCTGGTAACTGTTTTTCAGATTGAACACAGGCAAAACGTCCACTTTCGCTCCCCAATTCGCTATTTTCGACATAGCCCCGAACTTCGGTATGAGGTCAGGCGAAACCATGACGTAGTCGATCTCGTATTTTTTAAGGAAATTAAGACTATCATCCTCAAAGGGGGTTGTGTAGAAATCCGCTATATCACGCGTAGGAGTATCACCATGATACCCCCCGTCAACGAGCGTTATCTTTTTCCCGATGTAATGGAACCACCACCCAAAATCCCACCATTCAAGCAGAACCGCATCTTCTGGGGTGTTATCTTTTAACCAAACCAAGGCTTCGTACCAGTCATTCGTGAGCGAACTGCCTATACCGTTCGCCATCAGCCACCCAGAGGCGAAATTGGTAAAAATCACTATACCGATAAAAACACCACCTGTGATTTTCAGGTAGTGATAACCTTTGCCCTTAAGGAATTTCCTGCTAACCCCCAAGAAGTATTTCCCTCCTCTTATAAGGAAATATCCCGCGGCGATTGAGAGAGGAAACGCGAAAACGAAAGCCAACCTCATGGCCCCGGTGGCTAGTACCATAGCCAAGATGAACATAGTCACGATGAGTATATGTTCGAGATCCCTTCTCTTGAATATGAATTCGTAACACATAAGCAGTACACCTAATACGGAAAAGTATATAGCGGATAAGTAAACGATGAAGGCAGGCCACTGAAATGCCTTGACTGCGTATTCGGTTCCGAAAGTAGAGAGAGTGTTTCGCAGGAAACCCCCTGCCGTCTGGGATTCAGCAACAGTTGAAGGTATAACACCGATGGTTAGGGGATTGCTTATCCTTGCCATATTTCCCCCGACCCATTCCCCCACATCAACGTATACGTATGAAGTTATGCCTAACACAAAAAGTCCCACAAAAAAGAAAACAGGTATCACATATGGAAGGTATTCTTCCTTAACCAACCGAAACTTCTCCACCAAATATCTCACTACGAGAAAAACCATTACCACGAAGTTAACAATGATTTCCACCGCAGGGAAACTGGGAACTATACCACCGAAAACCCTCGATATCAAATAGAATGAAGTGAACATGGAGATATGGGAATAAAGCATGATTTTTGGATAAGTGTTTAAGAGCAGTGAGACCATGACGAAAAGTCCTATTATCAGCAAAGGGAACCTAATCAGTCCAGACGCACCTGCCATCAAAGCGAAGAAAAAACCCGAAATTATTCCATAAGCGATTGTTTTTATTGTTTTCACCCTCTCATCTTCAATACTAGTTCTGTGGATAATCGAGAACGGGTGGAATATAAGATATTTCCACGAGAGATCCCTTGTGATTTCCTTCTCCTTGACTTTGAAGCTCTTGACTAAGAAATAAAACCCTAAAACCATGAGCACACCTGCTATCGGTTCTTTTTCAATGAAGCCTGCGGAAACCCTGTAAAGGATTCCTGGAACAAAGGCAAGGAAAGCGGCTGACAGCAAACCTATTTTTTTGGAGTTGAACAATTCCTTCCCCAGGAAGTACATGAATAAAACTTGCAGAGCCCCGAAGAAAGCCGGTATCCACACACCTACCCAATACCACGATATCCCGAAAATTGGGTTGAGGATAAAGTACATTAAGGGGTAGGCTAATATGGTTACCAGATGCCCCTTATTCCTGTCAGGACCTCCACTACTTCCCCACTGTGCCAGATAGTCATGTGTCGGAAGATTACCATTTTCTATAAAATACTCACCCATCCTAAAGAAGAAATAAGGATCAATCGCCTGCAACCGCGGAGATTGGAGTTTTGTACCGGGGATACAACGAACATACAGGGCTAAAAGAAACACGATTATTAACAGAAATACCCAGTAGTTCTTTTTCATAACCCCTTTCACATTTTCCATAAATGGTTAATTGAAAGTGGATTATTTAAAATTATCACCAACCAATCCAAAAACCACAATTGACGAATACAACTTAAAAGATTTAAAAACCCTATTCATATTTAATATCCAGGTCTTAAGCATGAACGTAGGAATTGTCGGATACGGGGGTTATATCCCCAGATGGAGGATAAAGTCAACGAACATAGCGAAGATATGGGGTTCAGATCCCGAGAGACTGAAA
>JAZGEG010000020.1:0-4978 GCA_036478655.1 Candidatus Aenigmatarchaeota archaeon
TACCAAAGATCTTATTGCACGTATCAATAGGTACCTCTCTATAGATAGGGTTTTCGATGTCTTTCCAATCTGCAGGATCCGCATTCGGGTGGGTAAAGCAGTAATTCGCGCACGCGCTCGCGCAGAGGCCATGTTTTATCTGCACATCTGATTGCTCTTGGAAGATATTTCCCCAATTTTGCATACCTACTCCGAAAATAGCCAGCACGACTACTGCTACAATGAGTATTACAATTGCTATTACAACCATTTCAAGGGATAATCTCATGTTTTAATATTTACCCGAGGATCAATATATCCTTTTAACACACCCAGTTGCTGTCCACGCACTGGCAAAGCGGAAGCAACGCTGCGCACGTTTCCCCGTTCGGTCCTACCGAACCTATTGTCCACGTGTCAGGGACGGTCCCCGCTGCCTGGCATGATATGCCTCCTATTCTGTTGCAATTGTTCCTAGCTTCCGTTAATGGTCCTAACTGCACAAACGTACTGCCGAAAATGGTCAGCACAACCAGGGCTACTACAAGAAGTACAATCACTATAACGACAAGCTCCAAAGACAACCTCATATTAAATATTACGCGAAGCCCCTATAAAAAGATTAGAGAAATGTTTCGGTGAGGATCACTGCCCTTTCCATTTCTTATTTACTTTATCACAACAAGCAGAAGAAGTACATCTCACAAGAGATGCGCACGTTTGACTGGTATCTTTTATCACATACACACTGTCCCAGCCAGCAGGCATTGTTCCGCTCGTTTCGCAAGTCCATTTTCCCTGGTTCAGGCAGCTGGCCCTGGCATCGGTTGCCATCCCGAATTGTCCGATACCGCCACCGAAAATCGTGATAGTCACTACCGCCACAATCATTATGATGATCGCTATCACGACCATCTCAAGCGAAATCCTCATGTTTTATTATTCTTTTGCCGTTATTTAACCTTTCAGATTTAAACTTTGGTTTCCAATATTATATCATGCCAAAAAAACTCATCGAGGCCGCGCTCTTCATGTCCTCCAGGTCCATGACGTCGAAGGAGATCTCGAAGATCACGGGCTTCCCCCAGGATTGCGTGGAGCAGAGACTGGAGGAGCTCAGGAAGGAATACGAAGGGAAGGGGATCGAGGTCGTTCATAATCCAGATGGCTGGGGCATGCGGGTGAAAACAGATCTCCTCCCGAAGGTCGCCCACCTGACGCCATATTCTGAACTGAGAGACGGCCACAAGCGAACGCTGGCGCTAATCGCGTACAAAGAGCCGATCAAGCAGAGTGAAATAATCCGGATCCAGGGAAACAAGGCGTATTCGTACATCAAGCTTTTGATAAAGAAAGGCCTGATAAAATCCGAAAAAGAAGGAAGAACGCGGATACTCATGCTAACGAAGGAATTCGAGAGGTATTTCGGGGAGGAGAAACAGAGGATAAAGGAGATGCTCGAGCAGGGGCTAAAGGAAGTGAAAGAAAAGGGGAAAGAAGAGGAAACGCAGGAAACGGAAGAGGAAGTGGAAGAGAAACCCGATTCTGACATGACCGAAATCATTCCTTTCAAGGAAGATTAACCAATATAAGAGAGCTCGCCCAACATTTACTTATGAGGGTCTGGGGCTTAATTTTAGTATTCATTATTTTAGCGGTTTCTCCGGCCATGGCGAGCGCCCAGTGTTCGCCCCCCGCCAGCGGGGACTGGATTGTGAACGAGACCGTTTCGTGCTCGAGCGAAACAATTGTTCTGAAGGGGAGCCTGCTGATAAGGGGTTTAGGAAACCTAACCCTTGAGGACTCCGTCCTTCAATTCAATTCGACCTCTGACGGGGAATACGGGATAGAGGTGAACTCCTCGCTCTACGTTCTCGGGTCCACGATAGAGAGCCTTTCGAAGGCTTACACGTTCGTTTCCAACACAGGGGCGATTCTTGAAATCCGTGATTCGTACATCTATGATTGCGGGTATTCCGGAGGCATAGCAGATCCCAAGAAAGGCGGGCTTTACGTGGGCTCGGACGGAGTGAACATAACGAACACGACGTTCACCGATAACTTCATCGCCCTTTTGGTCTACTCCAAAAACAACAAGATAACCAACAATAAAATACTTTCGAACATGGGCAGCTTTAGCGTGAACGGTTCGGGTAACGTAATAACAGGGAACGTGATAAAGCACAACCCGTTATTCGGTTACGGAATCAAGGGGGAGAACCTGAAATTCGAGCATAACGTGGTCGAGAACAACACGGGCATCACTTTTATCTCGGACAATTCCGTGATAAACAACAACTCGTTCTTCAACAACATGATATGGGGATTAACGGTTTCAGGGGAAAACAACAACGTGACCAACAACCTGATCAAGTCAAACAACATCTCCTCCCCCGGATCTACTGGTATCGGTCTTGGCATAGCAGATTCGGAAAACGCAAGGGTTGTGGGGAACACGATTCTTGAAAACGGTATCGGCCTTAAGCTCTATCAAACCAAAAACACCCTAGTAAAGGACAACCTCTGCAACAAGAGCGATGAATATGACGTCTATCTGCTCTCCTCCGAAAACATCACATTCGACAACACGAACTACATGACCCTTGTTAAAAGTTGGCAGCTCGATGTGACGGTTGTGGACACGGACGGAGACCCCGTTGAAGACGCAGATGCGGTGATAAAGGATAATTTCACAACAACCGCTTTCTCTGATGATACTGATTCCGATGGGGTGGTTGAAACAAGTCTGAAGGAAACCCTTGAAAACGAGTCAGGAGTTTTCTCTTTCAGCCCCTATTCGATGAACGTGACAAAATCAGGTTATACCGGCAACTTCACGGAGTTCAACCTTACGGGCGACCTCTCGCTTGAAATGACCATTAATTCAACAGGGGGACCTCCCGGAGAGGGGAATTTCACATTCATGATAGTCTCGCCGATCAATAAAACATACATCAAAAAAGATCTCACGGCGAACGGATCGCTTAAGCTTGAGGTGACGAGCGAAAAGAACATGAGTTCGTGCAATTATTCCATAAACAACACTTCGGGCTCGCTTTCCAAAATAAACCCCAGAAGGTTCCGGGCCTACAAAAACATGAGCGGTATGGAAGGCTCTTACAGAGTGACATTCGAATGCGTTTCGATTGAAAGCGTAGTTAATTACTCCCGTGTTTACTTCACCCTTTACCCATCCCGCGGGTGCATAAACAATGATGACTGTGCCAGCACGCAGAAATGCACAAATTCTAACTGCGTTAACCTCGATTGCGAATGCGGTTATGCCTCGAATCACGTGTGCGTGGATTACGACTGCTGCAAAGACGATGATTGCGAGGAGGATGATGAGTTTTGCGATACGGATACGCACGAATGCGAAGAAGTCCAATGCGAATGCTCGGAAAAAATAAGCAACCATAAATGCAACGTGGAACCTGATTACTGCTGCAAAGACCTCCAATGCGGAGAAAATAAAACCTGCGTCAGCAATGAATGCATTGAAAGACTGCTGTCTTTCACGATCCCTGAGAATCTGGTTCTCGGTCAGAACATATCAATACTGGTCATGGACCAGAATGACAATCTTGTCAATAATGTCAGAATTGATGTGAAATATATCGATGCGGATCCGGTTATTACTGAAACCTATTATACAAACAGCGAGGGAGTCGTGGAAATCCCGATAAGACACCAGGGAAGGGTGGATTTCGTTGCCCGTAAAGGCGGGTATTTCACAAATCACCATTCAGGCGAGACCCCGGAACCGTTTAACTTCTTTTTCCTTATAGAAGTGATAGTGCTGATAGGATGCATTGCGGGGATATCAATAATAGGGTTCAAATTTTTGAAAAGGGGAGGCTTGTCAGGCAAGGGCCCACTCAAACTCGAAAAAACCGTCAGCGGGAATCTGGCAGCGCTTGAGGTTAAGAACACAACGGGCAAGAAACTCCAAAACATCACGATCCGCGATTCCGTTCCCAGGGGAGCGTTCATACGTTGCAACGTTTCGCCTAAGGTCGAGCCGTTTGATGAAACAGCGGATATCCTGACATGGGAGATCCTTGAGCTCGACCCAAAGGAAGAGGTTACGATAGAATACGAAACAAGGCAGGCCAACAGGGGATTCTCCGTCACGTTCGAAGGGAAGGAATACAAGGTGTGAAGATAGCCAGACAAAAACAATAAACAAATTAAAAGTTACGTACAATCTATTTATATGATTTACAATGTGGCATAGTTCTAGTAGTTCTAGTGGTGGTAGGAAAAAAAAACATAGCTTGGCAGAAAGGATATCCATGAACCCTAATTACATGCCTAATCGAGATCATGCCGCAACATTATATGGGCAATTGAAACATCTTTCACCAAATTATTCTAAATATAAAACAGTCAAAGATGCCTTTCTAAGAGCAGGCGGCAAGGAAATAGAAGGAAGGTTAATATTGGAAAAGGTAGAAAAACCGGAACAATCAGCAAGAGAATTCGTTATGAATGAGCCTGTCTTGGTTACACACGAACCTCCTTCACGTGGTAGATATCACAAGTCCGGAAGATATGTTTAATAAAAACATTCCTTTTTACTTTTCATGCAGAATCTGAATTGCAAACTTTTAAATAACTACCATAATTAATTAGATACTATGCCAAGACCAAGCCAGAGATCGCGTTCGCTGAGAAGGGTGAAGAGGAAAACCCCAGGCGGGAGAAGCGTGATACATTACGAAAAGAGGAAGCACGCGAAAGCGAAATGCGCGGTCTGCAAGAAATCCTTGTCTGGCACCCCTAAGGGAAGGGATTCCGAGATCGCGAAGCTCCCGAAAACCAAGAAAAGACCGGAAAGACCTTTCGGAGGGAATTTATGCTCTTCTTGCACACGCAGGGAGATGAAGAGAAGGCTCTTTGAGTCTTTCTCATAGGCAACTATGTGAGGTGAATTAAATGTACGAGACAGGAAGGATATGCATGAAAACCGCCGGCAGGGAAGCCGGAAGGTTCTGCG
>JAZGEG010000021.1:0-2008 GCA_036478655.1 Candidatus Aenigmatarchaeota archaeon
GGTCACGTTCCCCGGCCTGAAACCGAACCTCTTTTCAATCTCCTTCCTCAGGACATATGCGTGCGAGGGTCCGTCCTTAAGGATCCTGAGCACGTAAGGCCAGAGACAATCGTAGGTATTGTTTCTAGCGAGCTTTTTCAAAGGCATGTTATCTCCTCCATATACTATAAATTAAAACAATTAAAACCCCAAGTATAGAAATCCCTAAAAGCAAAAAGAAAACCGATTGTATGCTCACGAGATCGATCAAGAGGCCAGCTGAAACAGGCCCTAGAATACCCCCTCCGAAGTGTAGGGTGTCCACGAAAGCCATGCCGGTAGATCTCATTTCCTGGCTGGTGTTTTCTGAAATGAAGGCCCTAGTTATATTCAAGCCCCCTCCCCTCCCGATGGCGAAAAGAGCAAAGATGAGAGAAAGCGTTATTATTTCATACGCGTAGTTCATGGCAAAAAACGCGAAAGATGTCAAAAGCATTATTATGACAAGGGCTTTCTCTTTTGAGAATCTTTCAAACCTTTTCCCAAGCAGATAAAATCCCACAGAACTCGCTATCGCCCCGAATCCGAATACAAGACCCACGTGATATATGTCCATACCAAGACCCACCATGTACAAGGGGATTACAAGATTTATAGAACTGAAGAAAAATCCAGTGAAGATTGTTCCAACCAGCAATATAACAAAAAACCTTGACTTCCCCCTTTTAATCTGATGGAAAAAACCAGAAAATCCCTTAATTTCTTCTTTCACCACCTCCATTTTAGAAAGGAAAATGCTTACCACAAACCCGATAATGCCCAGAACTGCCCATGTATACAAGGCGAGGGTCATGCTGTAAAAAGAGACTATCAGCCCTCCCAATATCGGGCCAAGGAAAAAGCCAAACTGGTAAAATGATTCCATTCTGAAAAGTGATTCTGTCTTCCTTCTTTGAAATGATATCAAGGCAAGCAAAGAGGTGTAAAAGAAGTTTGAGACAACACCTATAATAACAAACAACACCACGAAATGAAGAACTTCGAATGTAAGGCTCACGAGAACTGCTGTAATTGAAATTAAAATGAAAGAAATCATGATGGCCCTTACCTTTCCCATTTTATCCGCAGCGAAACCGCATGGGAGGGAAAGCGATTTGCCTATCTCATATCCCGTGTTAACCAGACCTATATGAAAAGCACTGGGAACGAATCCTGCCAGATAAGCGGGAAATATCTTCCTTATCATGTTCGTTCCTATTGACCAAAGGAACAATAGGAAGTGAAGTATCATTTTCATGATAATCATTTTATTTTGCAGTTATAAAACATTTAAATATCCACCACCAAGTATTTTACATAGATAAAATAGTGGGAAAATGAGCAAGGAAATAAGAATCGCGATTGCAGGAGTGGGGAATTGTAGTTCTTCCTTAATCCAGGGACTGTTCTATTACAAGAATGTGAACTCGAATAACGAGATGATTCCCGGACTTATGCACAACGTTCTTGGAGGCTACAGGATATCCGATATAAGGCTTGTTGCGGCTTTTGATGTGGATTCTCGGAAGGTCGGGAAGGATACGAGCAAGGCGATTTTTGCGAAGCCGAATTGCACGAAAGTATTTTTCAAGAATGTCCCCAAGCTTGGCGTTACTGTTATGCGTGGCCCCGCATTGGACGGTGTGGCAAATCACATGGAAGAGTTTCCGGAAGACAAGGCATTCAGGGTTTCGGATGAAAAGCCGGTGGACGTTGTTAAAATCCTGAAGGAAAATGAAGTGGATGTTCTCATAAATTACATGCCAGTGGGAAGCGAGCAGGCAACGAGATTTTATGCTGACTGCGCGATAAAAGCGAACTGCGCCTTCGTGAACTGTATGCCCGCTTTCATCGCATCTAATCCCGAATGGGAAAAGAAGTTCAAACAGGCAGGTGTTCCTATTGTAGGAGACGACATAAAATCCCAGATAGGGTCAACGATCGTCCACAGGGTTTTGACCAAATTGTTTGCGGACAGGGGGATGAAAAT
>JAZGEG010000022.1:0-7137 GCA_036478655.1 Candidatus Aenigmatarchaeota archaeon
CCTCTTCCTCGATTTCAGGGGCAATCTCCTCTTCCTCAGGTGGGACTTCTTCTTCTGGAGGGATCTCCTCTTCAGGTGGGACTTCTTCTTCTGGACATTCACCCCAATATCCACAGCCATTTTCATCTGTTAATTGCGGGCATAATGTTCCATCAGGGCACCAGCAACTTATCTGAATAGGCAGGCATTCTTCTTCAGGAACCTCAGGACAGTCAAATCCTGTATCAACCCATTGACTAGCAGAACATACAGCCGTCGTTATCTCTGACCCGTCCTTGCATTTCCTTTTCTTGGTCTTGCCTTCCTTGCACCCTTCCTCACAATCGACAACAAGTTCAGTCACCTTGCATTCGCTATTGACACACTCTGAAACCCCGCACATGGGTTGCGGGCAATCCTCGTCGACCTCGCAGGTTTTCTCAACAACAACACAAATAGGCGGCAGATGACAGCCAAACTTGTCTTTCCCTTTCCAGACGATTTTCCCGCCCTCACATTCAGGTGGGTCATATATTTCACAAACAACACAATCTTCCGCACAGTTTTCCTTGGTCTCGTTCTTCTCGCATATGTGGTCCCCACAGACGGGCTCTTCCTCTTCAACTTCCTCCTCCAGAACGCACTTCTTTTCTATGCAGATGAGCTCCTTCTCATCCTCGTAACCGCATACCTGTTTACTGCAGTCAGGATCCATGCAATCCACGTAACCGTCCTCATCGTTATCCTGAAGGTCATTACATATCTCAAGACCGCAGTACTGGGTCGGTTCGCAATTCCCGTCATTGTCGCAGTCCCTGAACCCTTCCTCGCAGACGCATTCGCTTTCAATCAAAACCTGGTTTTCACCGCATGTAATGTTGGTAACGTTAATCTCCTCGCACGGCTCTACGCTTTCCACGCCGTTACACACATATATTTTGCACGGTTTCTTCTGTTTCACGCCGTTGCATATATACACTATCTCGTCACACGGTTCCAGCTGTTCCACACCGTCACATATATACGTCGGCATGTCAGGGTTCCTGCATTTCTGACAGTCCAGGCAGAAATCATCGCAGCCGCTTTCACACCTGCTTCTGCTCTTTTCGCACGTTACCCTGCAGCTTTCAGCACATCCCATACAGTCAGCCGGGGTATTTCTTGCGCATTCAAGAACGCATTCGTCAAAACCCTGGCCGCAGTACATGGTTTCCAGATCTTCCCAGCAGGAATCACACGTTTCACACTCATCAAAACACTTCCCCTTGCCACAGGGCCAGTCCGCCTCGCATCCGTTATTCCAGTCACCATCGCAATCATGGAAGCCCTCGTCGCACACGCAATAACCCTTCTCCCTGTCAAAATGCTGGTTAGGGCTGCACTTGAAGTTACCCTGATCATAGCTACATACTGAACAATCCTTGCAATCCTGGCTACAATCCAGATCTTCCCAAAACAGACCTATTTCCTTGAGCTGATCCCAGCATCCGCCTTCCTCCTGCCGTTGACAATAATCATGACACTGCTCTTCTGACATGCACCCGCCAGGGGTTTGTATCTCCCCGCGTGCAGCACGCTCGAAAATACCATCAACCACTTCCTTCCTCCTGCCGTTGCACTCATTGCATGGCTTGCATTTAACATAACATCCTCCATATGCGTCGTCCTCACACACCCGGCACTCTTCACAAACCTCCTGTATAATTTCCTGGTCATGACACGGGTGGCATTCCCGTTCGCAGATTGCGTGGCATTCCTCGTCACTGCGTCCTGTGTTATGGCATTCCCAGCATTCCCCGCAGACTCCTGAACATAATTCATGCGTGGTCCTCCAGCACCCCCCTTCCCTGTCGCATATGTTTTCACAAAGCTTTCCGCAGTGCCTTTCCTCCCAGCAGTCCGGGTCCTGGCAGTCCACAACGTTATCCCCGTCATCATCCTCTCCGTTATCGCACGTCTCATCCCCTCCGAGCGCAAGGACGCACTCACCCTCCACGCACCCCTCGTCATCTTTGCACTGGAAGTCATCCGCGTGCCTGCACCAGCTGTCCTGGTGGATCTCGAAGTTCTCGAAAATCCTCTTCTCCCATTCCAGCTGACTTACAGGAGTTTCTCTTATTTCATATTCTTCAAACAGGTCCCTTAGGTATTCAACCCTCAGGCCGTAAGTGAATTTCCTGCATTCCTCCTCGTTCTTGCGGCGCTCGCAGTACTTTATGCAGCTCTCACGGCTCGTGCAGCTGCCCGGCCCTTCCAGTTCGCCCGACTCTATCCTTCTTGCGATGTCCGCGTCGAATTGATGAACATCATTATATTTGCTGTCGATAACCCTGTTCATGAGTTCGACCTTGAACTTGTTGTTGTAGAGCCTCTCCATGAACTGGGCTGACCCGGTTTCTTCATACTTCTTCGCGTTTTCATACATTTCAGAGATCGTGTTTTCCAGCTCCTTCTCGAGCTCGTTCAGGGAAAGCTCCCTGTAATATGCATCCTCAAACTCTTCTTTCTGACCCTGTTGCTGCATCTTCTGGTCGGGCAGACGATTGGGCCCCCTGGACTCGAAGCGGAAGTCCAGACCCACCCAGTTCCATTCACATTCATCGCACATGTGCACGCTGCCTATTATTTCAAAATCAGTCCCTCCATAGAATGGGAATTCCCACGTGACCATTTTTTGTTCAGGCCACTTCTCCTCGGGTTCGAAGAAACCGTTCATTATTTCCACGCACTGCTCCAGGTTTGACTGCAGGTAGTTCCTGATGAGCCTTTCGTATTCGAGCATCTTGTTTACAAGGGTCTCCGCCGCGCTTCTTGATCCGGTTGCGTCGTATTCAGTGACGAGCGATGTTATCTCATCGACTATGCTTGCAAAATCTAATTGCAGTTTCTTCTTGAATCTGACATCGGTGTGAACCGCGTAATACTTGAAAAGCTCTCCATCCTCTTCTATTAACTGAGGAGACGCGTCTAGTATTATCTGAACCTTCCGGCCGTCGAAGATTATCTTGTTCCACACAGGCATTGGATCATCAATTCTCATGTCCCTTTGATTGTTCTCAACCCAGAGCCAGTTGGTGTAATCCGTAGGAGTTCCGAACGCCCTCTCAATGCTTTCCACGGGAATCCTTCCCCATTCCGGTCCTATGCCGCCACCGAGCATTAAGTGCAGGTCAGCCGCTATCTTATGGCTGTAGACAGTCAGCTGGAGGTAATTTATGTTCCCCACTTCGTATTCCTCAGCGTAGTGGGCGATCGAATCTATCTTGTCCTCTATTTCAGATATATCAACTTCCGCTGATACCAACGGGGCGAGAATCAACAATACCGGGAGGGAAGCCAGCAGGATTTTCCTCATATACTTAATAATTGATTCGGACTACCTAATATATGAAATATATAAGTATATACTCTTAATTACTCTTAATAATACTGATATATGGTGTTGGACTATGAACTGCACTAGCTGCGGGATAAAGATAGAAACCCAGAAAAACTGGGTGCAATTCGATTGCCCCAGCTGCAGGAAGGCGGAAATAATAAGGTGCGAAAGGTGCAGGAGGCTCGTGAACACATACGAATGCCCGTCCTGCAAGTTTATCGGGCCATGAGGCGTTTTTTATGGGAGATGTCATCGTTGTTTTCAGGGTAATACCAGAGAGTATGGATTTTTTCGAGGATGTGAAAAAAGGGCTGGAATCCCTGAAACCGCAGAGGATGGAGGAGGAACCGATCGCTTTCGGTCTCAAGGCCTGGAAATTCACGAAAATAATCCCTGATGCTGAAGGGACGCTTCCGGAACTGGAGGAAAAGATAGCGAAGATAGAACATGTCCAGTCATCCGAGACTATCGGGATATCCAGAAGTCTATAGAAAAGGTGGCTTGTGAAACTGTTTCATGTCCTTTTCATCTCTTTTTAAATCTTCCGCAACCAAATATATTCTTATGAGATTCGCCAGAATTTCAGGGGTGATATTGTTTCTTTTAGCTTTTAATTGTTCCTTCTGGCCTGTTCAAGCTTTAAATCTGGATTATTACGGGATTGAGAGCAGAATTCAGAGTGATACGAACGTTTTGAACGTTGTTTCCTTCATATTCAATTCTAGCATCCAGAATCTTGATTATAAGCTCAAATACAGGATTTTTAATGTTAAAGTGGAATCGGAATACGCACCCGTTGAATGCGAAACGCACGTAACGGATACCAGTCTGATCTCATGCAGTTTCGTGAACTTCGAAAATTACGACAGTGCTAAAATAAAGATTCAGTTTCACACGAGGGATATTTTGAAGGAGGTGGATGAAAACTACGATTTCAGTCATTTCATTCCGATCGAAGGGGAAGTTGACAGGTTTTTTAACATAATATATCTCCCAGAAACAGCAATATTGGTAACCGATGTTCCGAACGAGTCCTTTTCGCCTGGAGGGGGGATAACCCTGAGCGACGGAAAGCACATAATGATTTACTGGGACAAGGAAAATCTCAAAAAGGGAGATGATGTATATTTCTCCGTAACGTACAAAATGCCTGTTGGCGGGGTGTACGACATAGGTATAATGGTTGCGATAGCGCTGGTTATAATCGTTTCGCTTGGGGCGGTTTACATGAGGACGACCCATAAACAGAGGTCGATGAAGGTTATAATGCCGCTTTTGAGAGGGGACGAGAAAGTCGTGGTCGACATACTCAATCAGCACAAGGGTTCCATAAATCAAAGGGTTATCGTGAGGGAAAGCGATTTCTCAAAGGCGAAGGTTTCGAGACTTATTGCCGGCCTCAAGGAAAGGGGAATAGTTAATGTAGAAGTTCTGGGGAGAACTAATAAAGTGACACTCAATGTGAAGAGATAATGTTTCGAACTAAAGAACCCTTTTAAGGGATTTCTCGAGTTTGGGGACAGTGAAGTACTTCACGAGCTCTTCCGGCCTAATCCATTTGAATTCGAAATGCTCCCTGTTGATTTTTATTTTTTTCGTTTTTGTTCTGAAAAGGAACGGGTGAACTATCCATTTTATATTTATTTCTTCATCCTCATCCCCAAAAGAAAAAGATTTCCCCTCCCCCAGGAGTTCGAGATCACCCTTTTTCAATCCTGTCTCTTCTTTTATCTCTTTTGTGGCTCTCTCAACCGGTTCTTCTCCCTCCTCTATGAACCCCGATACCCCTCCCCATCTCCCTTTGTACGTGGAGACGCTTTCGCTTCTCCTGAGTATGAGTATCTTTCCCTCGAATTTCAAGAAAGAGGTGACAACTTCATTAACCTGCATATTGCTTATTCCTTTTTCAGGCTTTTTACTAGATCGGAGAGGGACCTCAACGACTCCAGCATCGGAGATAAAGAATCCTTAAAGGCCTTTTCCATGGATTCCATCCTCCCGGTCAGCTCACCTATGTTCTTGGAGTAAATATCTATTTTATCCTCTATTCCCTTAACCTCTCCGCTCTTTTCCGACCTTATTTTGTTCATTTCCCCGGAAAGCATGTCCATCTTACTGTTAACCTGCTGGAACTGCGTATCTATCGCCTTGATCCTTTCTCTCATCTCCCGCACTTTCTCATCAACTATTACCTCCGCCAGTTCCTCTATCTCCTTCCTGTCTACACCTTTTGCGGGTCCCCTTTTTGACGGAGCAACCCTCCCTGGAAGCGGCCTGAAAAAATCTTCACCTCTCGGTTTTTCAGGGAATTCCGGCCCTCTTGGTGTTTCGAAAGAAGGTGGTGGTGGAAGTTCTGGTCCCCCCGCTACCTCAGAGCTAGGATAACCCAGGCTCCTGGGTATCTCTTCTCTTTGGGGCAAAGCTCCGGGCGGTCCTCCAAGCGGTCTCTCTCCGTATTCAGTTGGGGGCCCGGTTTCTCCGGAAACCCTGCTTTTCAAGGCCTCTTTCATGGCATGATCGATTTCAGAAGTTGAATACCCCTCTGTCCTAAGGGTCCTTATAATGTCTGGTTCCGGCACCCCCCTTGAGGACAACGCCCTCACCTCGTCCGTTGGTATTATTTTTCTCGAAGGCGGGGGACCTGCGGGGCCAGGAGTTCCCATTGGACCTTCCATTGACATGGGTTCCCCAGCCCTTTTCTTCTTCTTGAAAGGATTAAGATTCATAAACACCCCAATTTATGATTGGTATACTTTATTAATATTTGTTTCAGCCTCTTAAAATATTATACTTTCGAAAGCCTCTCCCCGACAAACCTCTCCATCTCCTCATTTGTCACGAACTTGGATTTCAGCGGGTCGTATATAGAGATCAGCTGCTTTATCTCCTCAACATTTGATTTGGTTGCAACGAGTTTCAGCTGTTTCAGGATTTCTTTCGAGACCGTTTCGATCTTCGATACCCTGTCCTCCAGGTTCGAGATCTTTGAATCCCTCTCAGAAAACGATTTCTGTATGTTTTTGTTGTAGGAAAGGAAATTCTGCTCAACCGAATTTATCCTTGTGTCTATCGCCTGTATCCGCTGCTCGATCACCCTCAGCCTCCGGACATTCTCGTTCACCCTGTTTATGAGATCTCCCATTATCCTCTCACGCTTTTCGTCCGGAGACTTCCCGAAGACGGCCATATTTAGAATTATATGAGAGTTTATTAATAAATCTGAAAAAGTGCGGGGGCGGAGATTTTCGAATTCTGGTTGCTGTAAGGGTTGAAACCCGCTGGAGGTTTCAATTTTCGAACTCCGGAAGGCACTAAGCCACAGGATTTCTTAAAGAGGCCTTTCATAGTCCTTTAGGACTCAAAACTTAAACTCTTGACTTAAGTCCTGCCCCTTTGACCAACTCGGGAACCCCCGCGTTATGAGAAATTATTGATATAGTATTAATAAAAACTATTTCAAGAATCATTGTGGCTTTTAGTATTTGGTTTCCCACATTTTCTTCGCAAGTTTGCCTGTTTCCGTCATCTTCTTTACGAGCCTCTTGCCTTCAGTCTTTCTCTTTTTCCGGTAGTTTTTCAGGAAATTATTCAGCTTGTCGATAAGGATCTGCTTGAGCTCGCCCGTTAGCAGTTTTCCTGACCTGTAATCATCATGTACTTTTTTGATTTTGCTGTCGTTTTCCTCGAATATTGTGTAAAGCCACTGGTAAGCGACGTCCACGTCCGGGTTCCCTCCCTTCTTTCGGTGTTCCTCAATTGTCGGCTGTCCCCCGGAAAAC
>JAZGEG010000023.1:0-2431 GCA_036478655.1 Candidatus Aenigmatarchaeota archaeon
CGACAATCCTTTTATCCGGAGACCGATGATGACTGAAGGAGCAACACGGGCCCGGGCAGATAGAAAGTAGACAACAGGGAGTTCTTCGTTGCGAAGACGGTAGCGCTCTTTAGTGGCCACAACCGCCCTTCCCGAAATCCCGTAGTAATCACTGACAGCAAGATAAAAGCCCCGCAGTTTCCCGTCGGAGACGGAAATACCGAGATCAACCTTGCTTTCTTGTGCCAGCATCATGCCGGGAATCAGAGAAAGGATTATCAAAGAAATGAAAAGTCTGTTCATGACATTCTCCTTTAAGCCATGACTACTTTGAAGTATCCTTAAAGCCAGGTCAATCGCCTTAAGGGATGAATCGGGGGGCTATTTTATAATCCAGGTTGGAGATAAGCCCAGGTTCGGAAGCAGCATTATGCTTCCCCTGGAGATTATGATGATGTATCTAGCATTCAGGATGTCGTCATATCCTATCAAAATCCGTATTATATCCGAACCAGGTAAGAGGCTTTGATAACAAAGGAGCGGGCTTTATCCTCGTACGGAGAGCCTTTCAGGGGATAAAATCTTTTGAAAGAGAAAGAGATCAGATTGGACATGCCCAGCTCAATCCCCAGCATAAGGTCCAGGTTCACTCTCTTAAAACGGCTGTCATGTTGGACGTAGGAACTCAGAAAGACTTGCCTGGTTATTTGATAATGAATATTTGTAGTGGTGAGAATTCCCTCAAACAGTTTTTCACCAGTGGCTTTGATATTCTGTTTCGTATATTCCACATTCATAGTGAAATTGAAAAAGGAAGTCGGTTTCAGCCCAAAATTAGCACTTAAGAAAAGATCTTTCCCATCATAGGCTTCAGTAAACTCATCGTTATAGACTGGCCGAAAACCGTACCATGCATTCAATTCAAATGAGTAAAAACGGCTTCCTTCATAAGCTGCTACTATTCCCAAATCGACTATCTTGAAGAAATTCTGTGTCCATTCCAGACCATTATCTCCTTCTACCTGCGCTTTTGTCTTTCCGAAATCAGCAGATATGAAAAGCCGATGGTTCTTCATCGAGGAGATTTCCACTCGAAACGGAGAAAAGCGGTGACCTGTATTCTGTCCTGAAGAATACTGGTTGAATGAAAGATGCCATTTGTAATCAATCTTTTTAATACCGTATTTATTTATCCTTTTCGAGTATCCAGGCGTAAGACGCCAAAACTGCCTATCTCTTTTAGGGTGATACCCAGCCCGGGGACGATAGTTCTTCTCCACCCTCCTCAGAGCAGTGAAGAAATTGAAACCCTCATCAGGCCAATAACCAAACTGAAGCAAATGGTGACCGTTCTGCCGTTTCTCGATGTCAGAATTGTAGGCTAATTTGGATAACAGGTTGAGAAAAGTTTTCTTAGAAAACCGCAAATTCAACGCCACCCCTCCATTATTATTACTGAAATCCGGAGTTTTGTATCCGGAATACGTTACGGTTAGGCTGGATAACTTGAAGATGTCTTTCTTAACACGGACAACCCCTATATATTGATTATCATCATCGGGTTTATTCAGTGCTCCCAGCATACCAATAGTATATCCTCTTTCCTTTCCGGTCAATTTAAAGGCGAATGTGGGATTGGATATTCTTCTTGTGTAAAAAAGCTCGGATCCTAAATAGCGCCCTGCTTCCTGGAAAAAAGGCCTTTTCTCTCTGATGTAGTATTCATAAGGAGTGAGCTGGTAGAAGAAGGGATCAGACTCAACTTCAGAAAAATCAGGACTTACCGTTACATCAAGGTTAATGTTTGATGTTAAGGAGTATCTGGCATCAAGGCCCGCTGCAAACTTGGAATCTTTCTCGTCTCCAGACACTGAATTCCTGTATCCGGAATAGGGAAACAACTCGATATTCTTTCCCCCTTTTATCCCTTCAAGGCCATAGAGAACAGCTGATTTTTCCAACTGCACATCATCCCTCCCCACATGGGTCAAGAAACTTTTCTCTTTAAGGCGGAAGATGTACCTTCCGAAATTTATACCCCATGGTTTCGAGCTGGCTCTAGGAAAGCGAATGGATTTAAAAGGAATCTTGAGCTCAGCAGACCACCCATCTTCATTGACCTTAGCTCCTGATTCCCAGACATAGTCTCCGGGCCAATCAAGCTGAACTCCTTTTGAGTTTACGGCGAAGCCATAATTATTTCTTTTATCGTAGTAAGTATCAAGTATGACCCAAACATCGTCATTGGTATCAACAACGTACTTTTCCCTTGGTGTCAAATCCCCCTTAATTTTTCCAGGCTGGGAATCCAGACAGTTGAAAGCAATATAAAGATTGTCCTCGTCATAGGCGATATAGGCAATTGTTACCTCGGAAGGCGGTTTTCCGTTGTACGGATCAAACTGAACAAAATCCTTAAACGGCTTTAGGTTTCCCCAGAATGACTCTTCAA
>JAZGEG010000024.1:0-5062 GCA_036478655.1 Candidatus Aenigmatarchaeota archaeon
CTCGATCTCAAA
This sequence comes from Candidatus Aenigmatarchaeota archaeon, assembly GCA_036478655.1. Lineage (GTDB taxonomy): Archaea > Aenigmatarchaeota > Aenigmatarchaeia > QMZP01 > QMZT01 > JAZGEG01. Next base: position 13 of record JAZGEG010000024.1, read on the forward strand.
TCCCCCCTTGCGAGTTTCACTATGCAATACGCGCATGACCCCAAACAACCCGAGGCGATCTCCGTTATGTTCACCAGGGGGCTTTTCCTGATCTTTTTGTCTGTTTCCTTCATCCCCTTCGAAATCAATCTGGCTATGTCTTTCGATTTATGGGAGGAAAGGAACAAGGCGTCGGGAGCGATCTCCCTGAACATTCCCAGGTCCGCAGCGCACCCGGCTATTATGAGTTTTTTGTCAGGGTATTCGCTGACCAGGAACTTTATTCGCTCCCTTATTTTATTCTCCGTGGGGCTTTTTACAATGCACGTGTTTATCACGATCATATCCGCTTTCCCTATATTTTTGACTACCTTAAAACCATTGTTCACAAACGAGCCCTCGATCATTTCCGAATGCGCCTGGTTCGCGGAGCAGCCGTATGTTTCGATGTAAACTAATCTCATAATGAGAAATAGTTGCCTTATAATTTATACTTGCCGGGTGACCTTTCAGGTCTCCGCTATTATCATCTGTATGTTCAGATTCGCCTCATGCTGGAGTATCTTTTCATTCGCGGTCCATTTTTCTCCTTTTGCCATCACCACATCACACCTGGTTCCGTAAATTATTCTGTCCGTCTCATCCACTGCCAAGTTTATTTCCGGCTCTATTATCATGCAGTAGTCGAATGTGGGTTTTATCACACTCCTCACCAAGTCCGGGACGATTTCACCCGAAAGGTTCCTGCAGTTCGTACCCCCGCATCCCCTGTACGATGTCATGTAGGCGCAGGATATTGTGGAAGATATCGTGTCGCAATACCCGCCGTAACCCGTGTTTCGCCTTAGCAGGGAAAGCAAGAGGTTATGCGCGTAAAGATTGTGATAATCATCGTACTCCGGCTTTATTGAGGATATGAGGAGGAAGATTCCTATTGCCATGAATATTATGATTACCAAGACTATCAGAATCATGCTCGTTTGGCCGGATTTTGAATTCATTCTATCACCACTAGTAGTATAAACCCACCCTAATGAAACCGATATCTATTTCGCCCGTTGTCTTCCTGTAAATGTTGACGGGTATTTCGAATATTGTTGCATCCCCTTCTTTTTTGCAGTAACTCCATTTACCGCAAAGCGGATAATTCTCTCCGCTGCACTCGTCACTGAATTCAAGGCTCTCAACCTCCGCGAACCAACCAGTTCCGTACAATTTTTCAAGGTCCTCGCATGTTATGGAGGTTAGTTTCGAATCTTCCAGCATAGACCCTTCTTTGTACGTGTTTTTGTTTATATACGGGGAATTGGTGAACGCCCGCAGGAGGAATTCCGCCTTAGCGTACACAAGTTTTCTCTGTTCCGAACCCGTTGTGCTTATCTGCCATCCTGTCAGGAAAAGCGTTATCAGGACTATTATAAGGATTACGAAAAAACCCAGCAAAACATATTCCATTAATTGCGCTTGTCCCCTCATCATCCGCACCCCAAACTGTTCAGGTCCTTGTAATCTTTAACGGATTCTTTTATGTGATAATCAAAATCCCTCGCATCGTCTTCTTCCATTGAACCCATTTTAGGTATCACTTCTTCTTTTATGGAACCGAGCGTTCCGGTAAATTCTGAAAATTCCGTTCCACACCTATTCCAGATATTTGTATCGCCCATTAAAAGGTTCGATTCCCTGATTCCCGTATCAATTGCAACTTCCAGTTCTTTGATAAATTTCTCGTTCAGGTAATCATAGTATCTTTTCCCTCCCAAAAGCAAAGCCACTATGTCCAGGCCGTTCTTGTAAATGTACTCTTCGTATTCGTCCCCGTTTTTAATGTAAACGTGCCCTACCCCGTTATCTACCGGCTTCACGATGAAGTCCGCATCAACGGCTTCATCTTCTGATATTGTGATGATCCTGTAACCCTCTTCCTTTAACTTTTCCAAATTCTCACATGGTCCAATTTCAACGTCAAAAATTACAAATCTTGGTAACCAGTAATCCAAAAATCTATTCCTTTCACCAAGAGGCCAAAGCCATTCGGGGTCTGTTTTGTTGCAGCCAATGAAGAATTTCACCTTGGTTTCCGTGTTCTCGGTTGATGGGAGGAATTCGGTTATGTTACCCATGACCGACCATACCCGTTCATCATCCCATAACGGAACGAATAAAATCTTTGTTTCAGGGAAAACCTCTATGAAATAGAATTTCCACCACCCGAGGTCGTACTCGTTCCTGTACAGAGAAAACTTTTCGCCCGGGATTAGCAGGAGGGGTATGGGGTCCATATCAACACTTGAAATGCCCATGTGGATGTGAGGGGGTATGTAAGCGAAGATTTCGGAATCCTTCATTTCAAAATCGCTTGGTATCCCTGCAGTGTAAACATCATCTATTGATTTTTTGAAGTTAACCATAATGGAGACCTGCCTGCTGGATTCGCCTATTTCCATGTAGGAATCCGCGAACCTGAGGATTACGAAGAGTATGAAAACGGAAATTATGATCCCTAAAATTATCTTGAAAATCTGGAACACGCTTATCATGCTATCGCCTTACCTAAAATTCAGGAAGCGTTATCTCCACCAGTGTCCCTGTATTCCGGAGGATAACGGTCTTTGTGGATGTCATGCAGAAGTTAACGTATGGTTTGAATTTATCTATCTTGTAGCCTTCTACTACTCCGCTTGGTCTGCAAATAACAACGCTGTTCTTTTCATTTACGACTATTATTCTTACATGAGTTTCCGGCTCCCAGCCACCTGGTGGGTAATCTTCCGGGTGATCTGGGTCAACAAAACATATCTTTTCGAAACAACTAGGGATAGTAATCCTCAATTCCTGCGATCCGCCTTGTGAAAGGGCAAGTGTTGACTTAACCGCATTTTTGAGATTTGTTATCTGTTGCCCCATCTGGGATTCACATGCCATCTCTGACCACTCGCCTATGTACTTTATGCCGAAAAACAGCAGGAATCCTATTATTATTATAGCAAGTATTATGCCAAAAACAAAACCAACATTCATATTAAAATCATGTAAAAACAGGAATAAAAAGAATTTTGGAAATTTGCTGGTTTCTACGTGAGTCTAGGAATTGTTGTAAAATAAAATTATGCGCTTTCGGAAAGCTCTGAGTTACCTTATTACTATCTGAAGTGACAGCGGGGCGCCGCCGAATTTATCATGGCCAGCACAGCCGCCGATTATCTCTGTAGGAGAGGTACATCCCTCGAACATGTAGGTGTACGTCCCTGCATCTGTTACTGAGGGAGCAGTGAAAGAGCACAGTATCCTACCTACGATGTCGCCCTTCTCTACCCATATACTTTTTGGTACGCAGTCTATCCATCCTTCATATTCCGAGAGTGTGTCACTGGGACCGCCTATCGCACTTACATCAGCACCGAAATATGCAGTATTGTCGGAAGCCAGCTTGCTGCTGTCAAGATTATTTTTGAATCCAATGGCAATAGCATATGCCTTTCCTCGAACGGCTGGCGGGTTGTCTATACGAGTCCTCGAAAGAGCAAAAACCGTCTGCTGCTGCTCAAAAACTTCAGCTAATTCTGCCTCGGCACTGGCTATCTGCTGCTCTGTCAGCCACGTGACACTCTCCATCATGCCCCTTATCCACACTATCGCTAAACTTAGTAGTATAACTGCAAAAACTATCATCACTATGAACCCCAAACTCAATTGTATAGCTCCTTTCTTATTCATAATATATAATTCGGTCAGCCCGTATAAAAACTTAACCAAATGTTTCGGTGCGGGGAAAAACAATTTAATTTATGTTTTCGCCCCCTAATATAATTCGAATGGCAAAAGTTCAGAAAATCCTGGACACGGGGAAGATTCGGATAGTGGTGGACCACAGGGAATCAAAGAATCACGTTTTCCGGAATCTCAAGGAATTTGATGCTGATCTCATCCGCAAGCAATTGAAAACAGGGGATTACATATGTTCGGACAGGGTCTGCGTGGAAAGGAAGACCATTCCTGATTTCATCCAGTCAATAATCGACCAGAGGATTTTCAAGCAGGTCTCGGAAATTTCAGAGTGCTTTGAGAAGCCTTTAATGATCCTGGAAGGGAACCCTGATCTCTTGTTCATGGAGAGGAACGTCCACCCGAACACGATCCGTGGGGCGCTCGCATCGCTGGCGATTGACTACAAAATCCCTATAATCTGGACCAGGAATTCGCTGGAAACGGCGAACCAGATCTACTGGATCGCGTACAGGGAGCAGGTCAAGGAGAAGAGGGGTATGGCGATCCGCTGTCCCAGGAAATTAACAAGCATCAGCAACCAGCAGGAGTTCCTGATAGCGGGATTACCTCATGTTAACACGAAGTTAAGCAAGAGTCTCCTGAAAAAATTCAAAACGCCGAAAAAGGTTTTCTCAGCGAAGCCAGAGAAGTTGATGAAAGTTGAGAAAATAGGGAAGGGGAAAGCAAAGAAAATATGGGAACTGCTTAACGCGAGATATGAATAAAACTATTCGCTGGGAACGTATTTTATAGTGGGTATCGCATCAGTTGTCACATTCAAACCTATCTTTCTCAACCCTGATTTGTCCCCGTTTGTTGGTATGTGTGTAATATGCATTTCGCAATCTTTCAGCTCTGCCAACTTACTTATTGCCTTCTCTGTTACTGGATTCGTCAAACTGCTGGCCGACAAAGCTATCAAGGTCTCATCCAGGTTAAGGCTTTCAGATTTCATGCCCAAGGTTTTCGTCTTCAGCCTATCTATGCCCTTTAAAACACTGGGCTGTATTAAATGGACGTCATCAGGTATGCTAGCCAGGACTTTTATAGCATTGAGAACAGCAGCGGAAGATGCGTGAAGTAGGGGCGAATTTTTCCCTGTTACTATCTTCCCGTTCGACAATTCAATCGCTGCCCCGCAGAACACCCCTTTGTTCCCCTTGCCCTTCTTTTTTGCTTCTTCCGAAACTTCTCTGGCGGGGGCAACCACCCGCCTTTTTTCTGGTTTCAAGCCAACCTTTTCCATTATTTCTTTCGCGCGGTCCACAGTCTCCTTGCTCTCAACACCCAACATCATTTCTTC
>JAZGEG010000025.1:0-13079 GCA_036478655.1 Candidatus Aenigmatarchaeota archaeon
AAGGGGATTTCAAGAATGTTGATGAGGCTGAGAAGGCTATAAGGGAAAGGATAAGAAGTGACAGGAAGCGATACAAGAAATACTACGGCATAGACTTCCTGGACAAATCACATTACGATTTAGTGATAGACACCACTGACCTTCGGGTAGAACATGTTGTGGAGAAGATAGTCAAAACGATAGAAAAGCGGAAAAAGCAATAGTTCTAGATTTTATTTTTCCCTTTGAGGATCTTCCCCGCCTCCCTTATGAACTTGCGGACGTATTCCCTGTGCATGAGGATGTCCTGCTTGGAGAGATCGAGTATCTTCCCGTCCTTCACATTACTTTTCATCTTCTCAAGCTCGCTGAACACTTCCAGATATTTGTCAGAAACAAGACCCGGTTTAACGACATGCTCCTCGAAGTATTCGCTTATCGATTCCCCCTTCTTCGGCATCTTCTTCATGGATTTCAGAATCGTGAGTATAGTTTCCGCCATGATGGCGTAGGATTTTTCAATCAGATTCTCCCTTTTCAGAACCTCCACCCGGACGAGCGTTTTCTGCATCTCCTTGACGAATTTCTTAGACTTGTCTATCCATTGATCAAGCTCGGCCCCCGGGATGTTTTTCAGATGCTTGTGCTCCACATCCTTCCTCCTGTTTATGACCCCGTCCAGCCAGTCCGCATATTCTGGCTTGACAAGATTCATCTCCACGAGCGTTTTCCTCATGGAATCCGCAGCGTCCGATGGCCTCGGGGGTGTCTTTCCCAGAAACATCAAAACAGCCTGTAAACTCTCGAGCATCGCGTAATAACAATCCTCCGCGACCATGTACATCTTCGCGTTCTCCACCCTCTTTATCCTTTTGGGCGCGCGGTCTATGTACTTCTCCACCGCTTCTTTCGAGGGCTTTATCTCCCCCATCTGGAGCAGGCGCTTAATCGGAAGGAAGATGTCCTTGTCAAACACAGGGACGCCCTCGCGGATGAAGTTGAAGACTATAGGGTGGCCGATCCTGACCATGTTCCAGAATTCTGTGAGAAGATACGGCTGCTGAACGGACAACTTACTGGACAGCTTCTTCGCGATGACATCGAAATCATCCTCCATCTGCTCTTTGACCGCGGGCGATACCTTCTGTTTGGTGTCATCCACGATTATGAAAACATCTATATCGCTTTCCTTCCGCCATGATCCCCTTGCGCTCGACCCGAAAAGGACGACGGATTTTATCACATCCCCGTATTTTTTCAGAACCTCTTTTGTGAACTTTTTTATAACCTGGACTCTTCTCTTCTCCTCTTTATCCTTATCAAACTTCCCCTTCTTCACCTTCTTTTCAGTTCCCTCTTCTTTTGCCATGTTTAAATAATTGAGCCAACAATTTATAAGTTTAAAATAAACATAGGCCAAATAATTAACTATGGGACCTAAACAAGCATTCATCCTTCTATTGTCTTTCTTTTCGTGCTACCTGATCTTCTCATTATCTTTCGTTTTCGCCTACCAGATCGGTGAATTGCAGAACACAGGAGTGAAATTCATCGTAGAGCCCGTCCTCAGGATAGTTGACGAACTGGAACCAATAAACTGCGAATCCTCAGGATACCTAACGTTCCACGCGTACGTTGAAAACGTCCCCGAATTCGATATAAAAGGCAGCGAGGCCTTCGTGGAGGACCTTTCAATGGGAGAAACCCATAACGTAACCTCCGCGCTTTCCTGCTTCCCAAAAAGCAATCTGATCAGCAACAAGGAGATCACGTGCACTTTGAAATTGAACGAGCTGCTTTCAAGGCTCCCTACCTGCCCCTTCGAAAAAACAGAGAACAGGTTTTACATGGCCCTTGAGATTTCATATGGGGGCAGGGACGTGAAAATATCGGATGAGAAAGGCTTTGTTCTCACGGGACAGGGAACAGAACCAGGCCTCGAAATAAACTTCCACGTATCCCATCCCTCCTATGAGGTCCCTGAGATAAACTGTAAAACAGGAAGCGAAATAGACGTTCCGGTTGTGATATACAATGCTGAAACCCTGTTCGGCGATATCACATGGTCGTTTTCTGTAAATGAAACGAGTTACGGGGGGAATATGATAGAATGCGATAAAATACTGACCAGGGAAGGGGAAGGCAGGGAAGACATCTACCTCTGCACGCTCGTGATATCGAGCATGGCCTTCACCCAATGCGAGGAGGGTTCAGGGGTCTGGGTCTGGATACGGGCGAGAACCCAGGACTACGATATTTCGGGGAACTTCTCAACCTTCCTTCTTTCCGAGGAACTCAACCTCGGACTCCGCGTGTATGAAATAGAAAAACTCGAATGCCAGATCATAAACGAGAACGGGACGTGCGTTCCTAAAGAACCCCAGCAAAACGTCACGGTGAAGATAACGGGCAATGTTCCGGCAAGGCTGAAGGTTTTCGAAACCAGGTACAATCTTGGGGACCAGGACATAACAACAACCCATTGCAGGAAGATAACCCATGAAAAATACGAATGCATGGCATTCATAACGATTGACCAGCTCGAGCTGCCCGCAAGCAAGACCGAGAGGACCACCAAATCCCGGGACCTAACGGTCTTCTTCGACGTGAAATACCTGAACTACTACACGAACATCTCGGATTCAATAGAAGTCGAGATGGAGGGCGTAATCCTGGACGAGCTCCTGAACACGATGAATGTTCTCGAAGAGGAGAAGTGGTTTTTCGAGGCGATGAAAGATATAAGCAAATTGTTGAATGTCGTCTACAGGATTGTTGACACTTTGAGTAAGTGCTGTTTGCTAACGGAGATGGTGTTTCAGTTAACAACAGGGAATGTGAAGGAAGCGCTCAATATGTTTGCTCAAACGTATTTATGGGGCCCTGCGAAGGGATGGTTTGCGAAGGCGTTAAACGCTCTCATAGGAAACGGGCCAGCCCTTCTTGGCTGCATAGCAGACAAGGCCATAGAGGGTTTGGAGGAGGAAATTAAAAACCTTGAAAAATTCGAGGATGGTGGAATAACAAGCCCCATGGAGATGCCAAGTTTACTCTCTGTTTTTACGCAATACTACCCTGAATGCAGGGCACAAAATTTCTGGGATCAGATAAAGAGCTCTTGGATGGGATGGGCATGTGCCGCAGTTATGTTTATTTTGATAGTAGCTACAGGAGGAACCGCTGCAAGCTTTTGCGTGTTCATGCAGGAGGCCGGGATAAATTATATTTTACTGGCGATAAATTTACTTCTCGCTGCCATATCAGTCCTCTTGCTGTTGAACACTTATAACGAGAATCTAAAGGCCATGGCCCTTGCCAGGGAGAGGATAAATCTACAGGTAGTGGCCACAAACACAATGACCGACTACACGGAAACTCTTTCAAATACGATGGAAACCCTGGCGATAAGCCTGGCGGCTAACATAGCCTTCCTGAATTTGACATATCCCCAATATGATATGGTAAAACTCATATTCACCTCCGACAGGTTAGGGGTTCTGGGCAACGAGGATGAGATATGCACGAATGACATGATCACGATAGAGTACAACTTCGAGAAACTCAACCAGACCGAGGGTTTCGTTTCGAAGTTATCGATAACCCCTAACAATCTGGGAGGGTCCCTGCTTTTCGGTGATCTGGGGGGGACGTACGGACCGGTAGATACTGATACATTGCTTGGGACCAACCCGACCGCTATACCGCCCGATCCATCCGAGATGTACACGTTCACCCTGAGCTATGAAAAAGACACAAAAAAACTAGATTACAACCTTTATTACGTGAATCAGACATGCGCATGAACTTCAAAAATTTAAGGGACATATAAAGGTTATAAGTGATTATATGGAATATTATTATATGAAGTCCCGAATGAAGGGGCAGGTGGAATTCATAGTCATTGTTGCCCTGATAATAATAGCGATCATTGCTGTAGTCCTCGCCTCCAGACAGGCGGTTATACCCACCCCTCCTCCTTCAGGCATCCCAGAGGAGATGAAAACCATAAAGAATTCCATCACAGATCTGATCAGGGCCGGGGTCAAGGATCAGTTAACACTGATATACAACCAGGGGGGCACGCTCTCCCCGAGTTTTTCTGTTGAATTCGGGATGTTCGATACACAGATATGGTCGGCATGCGGAGAAACGAACATACCCGATGTTTCGGAGCATGTAGGTGCGGGGATATGGATGCATCTCAGGAAAAACCTGGAGGACGATATGGAGTTTTTCGGGAAGAATGTGAAATTCGATTTCACCAACCCCAAATACGAAGTTGATATCATCAAGGACAGGGTCAACATAAAGATTTATTTGCCGACAACCGTGGAGGACTACGAAATCCAGCAGCCTTATGAGGTTTCCGTGGCAACTAAACTTTACGACATTCTGGATTTCTCCGGGAACTTCGTGGACGATGCAGGGGAAACAAGGTTCTTTGAAACCGTCACGCTCACGTCAATGATTCACTCAAATCCTGAGCACGAGAACTGGGTCCCTGTCGCAGGCATGCAGACAGGGTGCGGGAACGTACTTTTCAAATCAAGAAATGATATACTGCCCGGCATAAAAGGCGTGGTAAAATACACGGCATCCCACGTTGTATGGGACACACAACCGCTAAGGCTGGCTGAAAACCCCTTCTACCCTATCTACGGCGTTGGAGGTAAGTTTTACCCGGATTTGGATGTCGCCTTCGCTTACCCGCCCTCCTGGGATTCCGAAATCGACAGGTATTTCATGTTCGCCCCTGACCCTTTGAGGGTCATACCAAAACCGATCATGCCCATGATCCCGTTCTGCATGGCTCCATATGCTGTTTCATATACATTCCGTTACCCTGTTATAGTGATGGTGGAGGATTCTCTCCTTAACCAGTGGTTCAATTTCGCCATGATGGTTGACATACAGAATTCGCAACCCGGCAACTGCACAGCGGATTTCGGGGAGGAATCCGAATACGCCAGGGTCTGCGGTAACGCGAACTGCGACGCGAAGGTAACCGTTAAGAACTCGACCGGCTCCCCGATAGATGGGGCAGACGTCAGTTTCTACATATGCGACCTAGGGGCAACAAACGAAGACGGAGTGGTTGAGGGAAAAATCCCGTGCATGGTGAGTGAACTCCACGTTTACAAGGAAGGCCATAGAAGTTATGGCGACCTGTTCAGGTCAGATGAGGTTGAGGATATAGAAATGAGTTTGGAAAAGGTAGCAGATGAAGTTACGATTCACCTGAAAGGCCTGGAAGCGGAAGCGATCGGTGGCGACCGCAGCGAAGGGAAGTTCGATAGTTATACGATAACTGGAGGAGCATTGGACGTAAATGATTCCGGTTCTTTCTATAATACGGAACTGGTCGTTTTCATAGCATTCTCCCCTGTACTGCCGAATTACTTCACAGGGGAGGACACTTCGTTAATACTTTCAAATTACGGCGAAGAGGGCAACCTGATTTCTGAGATAAATACCTATGGTTTGCAGCCCGTTGGATATGATGTCACCGCAAGCGTAGCTGATAACGAGACAGGCAGACCACTCGGTTACATAAACACATCCTTCGAACTGGGAGAGGATGACAACGAAATTTACGTTTACCTGCCGGTTGTTTTGAAAGTTGACGGGGGTGACTGGTATGAAGATGATCCCGGTGTCGACCCCGAGGAAGCAAATCAGTTAACAGAGACATTGACAACACACTGTGTCTGGACTTCACCTGTGAACATACAGGAACAATCGTGTTAATATGAAAAGATTGGAATTGTTGGCACTTCAGATATTTGCAGTAGTCTGCTCTTACCTAATCCTGAGTATAACCTTCGCCTCTGCCCTTGAGATAAAGATTTACACCCCTGATGACCAGGAATTCACAGGCGAACTTTCAGATTTTTCAGATTTCATCCAGAAGAGTTTTCAATACCCCTACCTGGGGAATAGGCAGTACATGGAAATAATCCTTTCAAGCAGGGACCCGTCATACAATATAAAGAAAGTCTACCTATTCCGCTGCAAGAATCTCAATCCCGTGGAATGCATACAAACCGGGATAGAACCCGTGATATCGGTAAGTCAGGGCGGTTCGAGCCTGGTTTTCGATGAAACGTACAGATGGGATGACGTGAGCTCGAACAATATTGGGAATTTCCTGACGTTTGTGAAGCTCGATGTCGGTGGAAAAGAGGTCTGGACAGGCAGCTGGGACAAGTTAACGAAGACTGGGATAAGAAAATTCCACCATGCAAACTACGATATGGATAAACTGGATGTTTATCTCAAATCAGGGGTTTCGGGGGAGAATGTCAAGAGCTACATAGAGGACTATCACTCCCTCCCTTCTGATAGCATAAACTATTCGGTTTTTGAATCAATAATCGGGACCTCTGTTGAAAAACTTTACGATCTGTCAGGAGATGATGACGAGATTGATCCCTCGGGAACAGGGATACCTGATTTTTATACCTCAACATCCACAGGGAAGATTTTCGGTAACAGCTTGAAAACATGGGATTTCGTTTTCGGGGGCGACGGCAAAACGGCGAGCCCTGTTGTTTTCTACTCAACTGGGACTGGAGGACCTCCGGTAGGACCGGCAGGCGGCCCGAACCTCGTGATCGATAACCTGTCACCGCAGGTCGCAACCTGCAGTAGCGATGAAGTCATCCAGGCGAACATGCACGTCGATAACGCGAGCGACATCGGTTATTTCCAGTCGTATTACTACGAAATAGACGGGGTTAAGGGAGGAGAGGGCTCGATCACCTGTTCGATAATAAACCTGAACGCGAGCATATACTCATACAAATGCTCGGTACCTGTCGCCAATTTCCCCGCCTGCAGTGCAGAGCAGTCAATCCTAACCTTCCACTTCAACTATCAGGGAGGAGTCCAGTTATCCACCACTGGCTTCCCGATCACGCTCAACTCCCCGGAACCGAAACTAATCGTCAATTCTGTCTACCCGAGCCCGTTTGACTGCGGGTTAGATACAGAACTCACTTCTCAATTACAAGTCCTAAACCCGACGGAGGTGACCCCTGAAACCCATTACACCTTTGACGGTACGAATTTCAACGCCTTGGAATGTTCTGGCTCAGGGAGCCTCTACACATGCGAGATCCCTGAAAATGACATATGCCCGCTCCTCCAGGAAAACCTTGAACTCACATTCAAATTCGTTTACGACGATCTCGAAGTCCTGTCACTTCCGACACAATTGTTCGTCACGTTCCCTCCCCCGAATCTGGGGATAGACACGGTCACGCCGCAAACAGTTGAGGCCGGGGAAACAACCTCTGTTGATGTTTTGCTCCACGTGAACTATCCTGATTTCATAACCTTCAATGAAAACGACTTCAATTTCAAGTATCTGAACAAGGGGTTCCAGTCTGTCAACACCTGTTCCCTGGACACTTCATACACGAACATAAAGTATTACAAATGCACGATAGACCTCGAAATGCCAAGTGACGAGGATGGTGCGAAAACGCTAACCTTCAGACTGGATGGTTACATGGACGGAGAGCCTAAACAATTGACAGCAAACACATTCTTCGAAACACTCCCCCCGCCTCCTGAGGCGACCCTCCGGATACTCTCCACATCCTCCCCTCTTGATTGCATACAGGACCCCTCTTTAACGGTGAACGCCAGGGTTGAGAACATGGAGGGAACCCCTGAAACAACCCATTACTCCGTGGACAGCGGCCAGACCTATAACACGTTAACCTGCTCCCCTTCGGGCAGCACGTACACGTGCAGCATACAGAGGGATGATCTCTGTGGCCTGATGAGCAATGTCTTGACATTGACACTGAAATTCGTTTACCCTGGAAAAGAACTGATAAGCAACCCCCAGAAGGTTTACCTCGAAATCCCCGAACCGCACATACAGGTCTATTCCATCCAGCCCGATACACTTTCAACAGGAGAGAAAACTTCTGTAATGGTTAACCTCTATATCCAATACCCGGAAATGCTCGGGGAAAATCCGGTCTTCCTTTATTCTTACTCCGGCAAAACAGACCAGATTTCCTGCACGAAAGTGTCCTCAACAAGCATTCGAGATTTCTACGAGTGCGCGAATACGGAATTTGAAATACCCGATGATTATTCGGGCTCTCGCCTCCCGGTTGTTTTCTCTGTACAGGGAACAACACTTTCCTTCCCAATGAACATACCGGTTACAGATGTTGTAAGAACGCTCCCCTGGATGGAGATAGTCTCCACAACCCCTTCCAGGATTGATGTTTCTGCGGGGAACCAGACCTCCGCCTCCTTCTACGTGACGGTTCACAACGCAGATATACACAACCTCAAACACCAGGCCACGCTCATATCCGGTTCCTGGGTATCCTCGGGGACGTGTGAGGAAGCGGAAATAGATTACGATTTCAGATGCAATGCCACGATAAGTGTTCCCGGGACAGCAACAGTGGGTTTCAACACCGTTACACTCACTTTGAAGGTGAGCAATTCGAAAACCTTTGATATCTCCGACACAACGAACGTTTACGTCCTTCCTGAAGAGACGCTTTTGGAGATACAGAGCATGAGCCCTGACAAACTTTACTGTGAGGGAAACCAGCAGCAGAACCCCAGCGCCGTGAAGATAACGGCAAGGGTCAAGAACCTCGCCGATTTCGAAGTGGTTGAGGAGGACATGAGCTTCAACGGCCTGACGATTTCCCACACCGCCAGGTATTGCACGTCTCAGGGACAGACCATAACATGCGAAATCCCGACTGACAAGTTTTTAGAAAAGGTCACGTGCGGCGAGGGGGACCTCGCCCCCGGCGAGGGCTCGCATTACTACCCGTTAACCTTGACCTTCCTCATTGAAAGCGGAGGGGAACTGGTGACAGTTTCAGGCTCGAGAGATGTTTCAATGGTTGCCCGCCCCCTGGAGCCGTACATACAAATAGATGATAACGGTGTTGTGGACGGGGTTTTACAGAGCACGATAAACTGCCTGGGTTCGCAGACCATAGAACTGGGGGATACGGGTCACATAAGGATAATGTACGCAGACCTCCTCCACGTTCATGCGACAGAGGACGATCTCGAATGGTCTTTCAGGCTGGATGCGCATGATGGTCAGGGGAAGCTCACGAAAGGGATGGGCGTTTCCCCGGAGGCGAATGCCACTATCTGCAGATTAAGGGAACACCAGATGATGGGGGTTCACAGGATAGAGGACTACGAATGTTCGTTCTACACGAGCACCGGGATGTTCCAGAGGTGCGCGAACGGAGACGGGGAGCTAATACTGACGGCAACCTCAGGGGGGAAGAAAGCTGAGGCAAGGGTAGGGCTGATGATAGAAAAGGATAACAGCTCCTACCAGATTGAGATGGAGATCGTGACAGAACCAATGAAGGAAATAGAATGCCAGATACAGGGGCAATACGGCGAGGGGGTGAAGTGTTCCCTTGCTTCCCATTCGAACCAGAACGTTACGATCAGGCTATACAACAGGAACCAGACGGTCGGGCTCACCAACCCGAACCTTTACAATTTCGACATCAGCCTTACGGGAACCGGAGTGGATGCGGATCTGAGGACCATCGGAAACTGCAGGAAAGAATCAGAAGAAGCGAACAAATACATATGCCCCTTCCAGATAGGCCCCGCGATAAATCTCCCGGAGACATCCGGATACAACGTTACGAAAGACCACGAGCAGACATTCGAGCCCATCTCCATGGGAACGGTGAACATAACAGTTTACGTCAAATACGCGAGCGGTCTCGCCAGAGCCGTGCTCTCAAGGATGGACGGGGATATAAAGATCCAGCCCAAGAAATCGAACGCCATGATCAACGCGGAGAAGATGACGGAGAAGATGAAGGAAACGTTCAAGAGCTTTGAGGACATATTCAAATGGGTCGTTGCCATTCTCTCCTTCTGCGCGATCTGCAGCGCCGGGAACAGGATAGTTGATTCGGTAGAAGGAGCCATAAGAAGAAATGGCGATTCGGAAGGAGCACCCGGAGCACCAGAAACACCAGAAGAAACAGAAAAACCACCATACGAAGTAACATGTACAGAGGCATGCGATGGATCCAATTATTGTCGTAAAGTATGCGATGGTCCATACCCACTTCATAAATCAGCCGGAGACGCCCAATGTAAAACTGCTGATCCTGAATATAAGTGTTGCTGTCAGGTTAAAACCTGTCAAGAGGCATGCGGCGGAGCAATATCGAGTTGTAGACATTCTCCTGGATTTTGTAGCGGTGGCGATTTAGCACTTTATCATGCATCAGACGGGGACGACTTTTGTAAAAAAGATATCCCTGGAACTATATGTTGCTGCGGGGTTAAAACCTGTCAAGAGGCATGCGGCGGATACTATTCTTGTCTTAACAACTGTAATGATCAATACCCAGGTCATAAATCAGACGGGGACGACTTTTGTAAAGCCAAAACCGATTATTCTGGAAGTACATGTTGCTGTAAGAGTACTGCCGGTACTGAATCTTCTTCCCCGGATGACTACCAGCCCGAAACAGGCGTGGTCAGTTTTGAAGAGGAGAAGGATACTGCCGGTGGCGACATAATAGCACTGTTAATTTCCGCCGCTACCGCGTATTTTCTGGCTGTCAGCTTGACTAAAATGACAGGTTTGTGGCCGGGGGAGGAGGCAGACACCGAAGAGGAGGAGAACGAAATAATGAAATACATGAAGCGCGGTCTCTTCTGGGGCTTTACAACCTGCGTGGTGCCCAGAATAGTGGGAGACTTAGGCGGGTGGATAGCGCCAGAAGGCTCTGATGTGGAAAAAGGATTCGGGGTGGTGAGTGCCATAGGAAGTGGCATGTCCGATGTCTGCAACATACTTACACGACTCCTGCCCGTGGTGATGATGTTCATCCAGTTTTACATAAGTTATCTGCGGTTTGAAATGTGCATGGAGATGCTTGAAATACAGATAGAGGCGAGTGCCATGGCTGCCGCGCGATCAGAAGGGGTGTATCAGGCCCAGGCAGGGGCCCAGGCAGGGATAGGCACGATGAACAGCATGATGAACTGTTTCAATCAGTTGATGCAGGCAATGAACCAGCTAACAATGACCTCGATTTTCCTGAGTGCACAGTTAGGGACAATGGGAGGAGGACAGACGAGTATTACATACTATCATGGCGGGAAAAATGTAGAAAATGTTGATAAAATATGCGGAAAGGGAACCCTCAAAGTCGATGCTTACAATTACTGCAAAGGAGGCGCTCCAGAACAAACATTAAATATAGAAGGAACTGGTTGCGGGGACCATAAGAACAAACAATGTACTTACAGCATGCCCATGATGCCGACCTACGGTAGCTACAGCGGAGGATACTACAGTGGTAGTCAGCAGTATTCAGGCGAAATACACGGTCAGATTAGTACATCAGGATGTGCAGATGGAACTACAATAACCGTTACCGTGACAGGCGTTAAACCAAGAACAAAGGTGTTTACTTATTACAAGGATGAAAGCGAATGTAATGGAGGAGAAGGGGGAGATGGTGAGGCAGAAGCAGGAGAAGAATGTAATGGTAAAAAATGCCAAGCTGGTTTGATATGCTGTTATACTACTTTCAATGATGTTACTATAACAGGCAAAAAACATTGTGTAAACAACGCGATTGCATGTAAGTGTATTTATCAGTCGGCAGAAGGGGTATGCAGAGATCAAGCACATAAGAATGCCGATCCAGAAAACTGCGATGCACAAGGAGAATGCCCGAATGGTTATTATTGTTGTAAACCTTGATTTATTTTACTTGAAAACCCCTAATTCTTTCAGTATCTGAAGCCAGGCCCAGGCCCAGACTATGGCCTCAAAACTTCTAATGAGGTCGCCTTTCTCCAGGAAATATCTGGAGTCCTTTATGTAGGCGTTTATGTTCTCAATTTTCTCAAGAAGGTGTTCGTTTTCCTTGTCATGATCCCTGGGTTTGACCTTTTTTATCTCTTTCCCGATCCTTTTTGTCCACTTCCCGATCTCCTTCCTGAGATCGCTCTCGAAACACATAAAGATTAAAGAAAGGAATGAAATATATAAACATGTTCGAATTCCTCGCGGACCAGGGCGTTCTGATATTCTTCGTGATATTCATAATATTCATAGTGATCGCCTACAAGCTTGTGAAGTTCCTGTTCAAGGCGTTCATAATAGGGCTGGTGGCCGCGCTCTTCCCCGTAGTGGGGAACCTCTTCCTGGGCCTGGATATACAGATCAGCCTTTTAAATATAGTGTGGTTCGCGGTGACGGGTATAGGCATTTTCCTGCTCTATTCCGTAATAAAAATGGGCTGGAAATTCCTGAAACTCATAACCTCCCCCATCCGCTGGGCGAGGAGGCCCATAAAAGGAAAAAAGGAAAGGAAAAAAGGAAAGGAAACCAAATAAAATCACGAAACTATCTCGAAATCTCCCTTTTCCCTTAACCTCTCAAGCAGTATTCTCTTCTCTGTTCTTGAAACAAGGGATTTCGCCTCTTCCGCATGTTCAGGGTTCAGCGAGATAGAATTAACCCCTATCTTCACGAGCCTTTCGATAACGTCCGGATCATACCTCTCGAGGGAAACCGAGGTCTCGACATTGTAATGCTTGCAGGCGCGAACCACGCTTTCTATCAGTTTCATGACAGCGGGATTCGATTCGGAATAGAGATGCGACACGTTCGCATTCTCCCTGTCAACTCCCAGGGTCAGCTGGGTGATCTCAGGGAGGTTTATTGATACGAGGTTCAGCCCCTCCTTGCAGAAGGATTCGATTTCGAGCGCGGTCGAGGGGATGGAGATCTCTATTCCAAGTTTCAGGGAGAACGGTATGAACTGCTTGGCAGCGCGGAATTCCGAGACGGATGAAACGAACGAGAGAAGTATTCCAACGTTGTTCAGCCCTTTGGAATAAAGTCTTTTGATCACTTCTATTTCACACTTCAGCATATCAGGCTCTTCAAGAGATTTCCTCACACCCCTTAACCCCAGTATAGGATTGGTTTCGTCACCCAGCGAGGAGTAACTCCTGTACCAGACCGTTTTCGGGTAGACATTCTTGGCGATGTGTTCCATTCCCATAAGGAGGCCCAAAAGCTCCTCAGGATTCGT
>JAZGEG010000026.1:0-12912 GCA_036478655.1 Candidatus Aenigmatarchaeota archaeon
ATGTCCATAGTTCCTCACACTCCATTATTCCTTCAAACATCACGAAGCTCGTGTCGTAGTCTGATTTCTGTTTGTATTCGGACGTGCTTGAATACTCGCCCGTGACGTGGTAATCTGAAAGGGAAACCGTTCCCTCTTCCTTTTTCTTTTTGTACTTGCCATCTTCCGCGGCTTCATCTACACCGGTATCCTTCTTGACCTCCATCTCGAAACACTCGAAGGGCTCAGGGATAAATGACTGTTCGTTCGTGCTTGTCTGGAATCTCCACACTTCTCCGCCCGTGCCCGGGTCAACCAGGTACAAATGGCAATCCCAGCTACCAAAACACAAAGCACCGTCTATAAGAACTACTGATGTGTACACTCCTCCGTTTGTCTTGAATCTCCACAGTTCGTTGCCGTTCATGTTCAGGCAGTATACATTCCCGTCTCCGGCCCCGAAGTAAATTTTGCCGTTGTAAACTAACGGGCCCTTGTCTATTATTTCCTTGCCGGTCTGGAATCTCCACAATTCCTTTCCGTCCAGGGTCAGTGCATACAATATACCGTCCCTTGAACCGTAATACAATGTGTTGTCATGGAGCGTGGGAATACCACAGTTCCCGTATTTACCTGTCTTGAACCTCCACAACTCCTTGCCGTTCTCTATGTTTATTGCATAGAGATTGTTATCGAAGGACCCAAAATACAGAACACCGTTGTGAACAAGGAACGGGTAATCGTTCTCTATCTCAGCTCCTGCCTTGAATCTCCAGATCTCCTTGCCTGTTTCCGCGTTCAAACAATAAACATACCCGCTGAATGAACCTATTATCATCTTTTCTCCTATCACAACCGGGGAAGAAGTGACAGCGTCCCCTGTGTTGAATCTCCACACGAGCCCACCTGTTTTAACATCAAGAACATACGCGTATCCGTCCTTGCTGCCAAAATAAACATTTCCGTTGCTGACAAAAGCGGTTGTGTTCACTTCACCGCCTGTCTTGTATTTCCATACCTCTTTACCTGTGCTGGCATCAAGACAGTACATGTTCCCGTCGAATGATCCTACCAAAACCGTATTTTCATGGATTATGGGGGAAGAATCAAGGAAAACCCCGTTTCCCCTGAACCTCCAGATCTCCTTCCTTGTCGCGAAATCCAGTGCGTAAACGTGATTGTCAAGAGAGCTGAAAATTATCATGCCATTGTGAAAAACAGGTCTACCGCACACGCTCCCTCCGAACGTGACCTTCCAAATCCTGTCGTATTTCCTCTTCTTCTTAACCTGAACGTCTTCCACGTCTATGTCAAAATCCCCGAATTTTGTTGTCTCAAATCCTCCGATACCGAAGTCCATCAAGATCACCTCAATTTGTTAAAATTTACCAATATTATTAATAATTACTTGGATTTTGGGCTTATAAAGGTTTTTGTTACCTAAAAGTTGTTAATTTTATGGTATTTTTAACAACTTCACCCGTGATTCAAATATAAAAGAAAAGTTTAATAAAGATACATAAATGCCATAAAGACAGATCGGAACGCCGCAGCCCGGTAGTGTAGTGGCCAAGCATACGAGGCCCTGGACCTCGTGACCAAGGTTCGAATCCTTGCCGGGCTATTTTTATTTTATTATGGAAACCAATTATAAACATGGTCGAGATCAATTCTGTCAAGTTCGGGGAGATCGAGATAGACAATAAAATTTATTACTCCGACATGATCGTGTGGTGGGACGGGAAGATCGAATACCGAAGGAAATTGCATCTATTCGGGATGAGCGAGTTCCTGAAACTGCTCGAGAAGAAGCCGGAGATAATAGTGATAGGGACGGGGATGAACGGGATCTGCAGGATTCTGGAAGAGGTCGAGCAGGTTGCGAATGATAAGGGAGTTGAGATATTCAAGGAAACCTCGCCGAAGGCAGCGGAGATGTTCAACGGATTTGTTGCGGATGAAAGGCGTGTGGTCGCTGTCCTACATTCTACCTGTTAGATTTGGAAGAATCTTATTAAACATCCCGATAAATTTTTATTATGGGCGTTAACCTATCGGATTTGGTTTCGGGAAGAGCTATTGAGATTCATGATCTTAAGGGCAGGACTATAGCTATAGACGCGTACAACACATTGTATCAGTTCATTTCTATAATAAGGGATAGGTTTACCGGGGAGCTCCTCAGGGATTCGAAGGGGCGCGTGACATCGCATCTTTCCGGGTTGCTCTACAGGACAACCAAGCTCATTGAGAACGGGATAGACCCTGTTTTCGTTTTCGACGGGGAACCGCCCGCGTTCAAAAGGGAGACCTCTGAAAAGAGGCATGAGATCAGAAAGGAGGCGGGGGAGAAGCTGGAGGAGGCAAGGAAAAGGGGGGATGTGGAAGGGATAAGGAGATACGCACAGGCTACTTCAAGATTAACGGATGAGATGGTAGAGCATTCCAAGCGTTTGCTCGAGTACATGGGCGTTCCTGTTGTGCAGGCCCGAAGTGAGGGGGAGGCGCAGGCGGCGCATATGGTCAGCACCGGGAAGGTATGGGCAAGCGGTTCGCAGGACTGGGATTCCCTCATGTTCGGAGCGGGGAGGATGGTTAAGAATCTGACCATCACGGGAAGGAGGAAGGTCCCCAGGAAAGAGGATTACATCGAGATAAAGCCCGAGGTAATCGAACTCGATTCAATGCTTTCGAATCTGGGTTTGAAGAGGGAACAGTTGATAATGATAGGGATCCTGATAGGGACCGATTACAATCCAGGAGGGGTGAAGGGGATCGGTCCGAAAAATGCGTTAAAGCTCGTGAAGGAACATAAAACCTTTGAAAACGTCTTAAAGCACGTGCAATGGGAATCTGAAACGGGTCCGGAGGAGATATTCGATTTTTTCAAAAACCCTCCGGTGGGGGACTCGGAGATAAAGAGAACGAAGCCTGATTTCGAAAAATTAACGGAATTCATGCTGGATTTCGATTTCTCAGAGGAAAGGTTGGATAAAATGATCGAGAGGATGAGGAAATCGAGAAAGAGCGAAGGTCTTCAGAAATGGCTAAAGTGAGAGCATGTCGTCGCCAATAGGTATGATACTTGAAATGATATCAATCGTGATAAGAAACACCATAAACACGCTTGTTAGTGTCTTAGGGGTGTTAGGTGAGTTTTTGGCTTCGCTGGGGTTTGCGAGCAGGTTTGGGCCTTTACCTTTCCTGATAGCGGTTTTTTTGCTCGTTGGCGTACTCTTCTTCCTTGGGAAATTCTTCATAAGCTCTTTAAAAACAATCGTCATCCTGTTCATAGCGGGATTCGTGATTTTGGGAATCATATTCATGTTGGCATGAGAGAATTCGGATTATTTTTAATAATTATAAAACAATAGTATAATATCTGGTTGATATGTTAGAAAGGGTTAAAACAGGCATAGAAGGTTTGGATTATATCATGAATGGGGGAATCCCTAAGGGGCAGCTCGTACTCCTTTCCGGAACCTGCGGTACTGGGAAGACCACGTTCTGCTCGCAGTACATTTACAACGGCCTTTCGAAGTTCCAAGAGAACGGGGTATACCTTTCATTCGAGGAGATGCCTGAAAACATAAAGAACAACGTCAGGCAGTTCGGGATTAATTTCGAATCGTTTGAAAAATCCAAGAAGTTTTCCTTCATAAAATACGATCCCTATCACGTGGAAGAGGTTTTCGATATACTTGAGTCCGCTGTCAAGGACATCGGCGCGCAAAGGGTGGTGATAGATTCCGTATCGGCCCTTGGAATTCATGTGAGAGACAAGGCAGAACTTAGGAGGATGATATTCAACCTTTCAAGCACCTTACGAAAGCTTGGATGCACGGCAATGCTCGTTTCTGAAATCGTTCCCGGGACAGAGGGGATTTCAAGGTATGGTGTGGAGGAATTCGTTACGGACAGCGTGATAGTTTTGTACTATGAAAGGAGTGAGTTAACGTTCACGAGGGCGATACAGATATGGAAAATGAGCGGTTCTGAGCATTCCCAAAAACTCCACCCCTACAAAATAACGAACAAGGGGATAACTATTCAGCATGAATCAGAGGCCTTCATAAGGAGACTCTGAGTTTTTCTTTCAGCTTTTCGAAATCCTTCAAGCCCATTTCTTTCGCCCCTTTCTCAAGTAAATCCCTGTTCAGGCCCATTTTCCCCATAACCCCCCTTGCCATGTTTTTTGTGAAATCTTTCACTAGAATTTTTTTGTTCAGGTTTATTATCGCTTCCATGAGGGAGTTTTTCAGTTTCTTTTTTCTCTGCAAGAATATCTCCCTGAAAACGAACTTTTCCGTGGTTTTTTGGTAATCTTTTCTGGACAGTGGTTTTATGAGAACGACCACGGATTCCGTCTTTGGTTTCGGGTAGAAATCTTCTTTCGATATCCTGAATTTGAAAAGTATTTTGAAAAAGCTGTTCGCTTTCAGTGTGAGGAGCGAATAGTATTTTTCGCCTGGTTTGGAGGAAACCCTCCTGTAAAATTTTTCCGGTATGCTGAGGACGGCGAGGTCGAAATTCCTTTTTAATAGTTTACCCAGGAGTGGTTCGCATATGGAATAGGGGATGTTTGAAACCACTTTGCTGAAGTCAAGGGTATCTATAATCTTCAGGATGTTGTCATATATTATCTGGAGGTTTTCGTGATCCAGCTTGTTCAGGATACTCTTGAAATTCCTGTCCATCTCCACCGCTGTTATTTTCGCTCTGGTTTTCACGAGATGTTCGGTTAAAATCCCAGGACCCGCGCCTATCTCCAGGACGCTGTCCTTGGGTTTGATCCTAGAAATCGATACTATCCTCTCAACAATCTCTGGGTTCGTCAGAAAATGCTGGTCCTTTGAAGGTTTAGGTTTTATGCCGTACTTTTCGGGGATCATAATTTTTTCTCTTTCAGGAAGTGCTCGATCTTTTTCACGACCTTCTCGGCTGAAACGAATTCCGGTATGATAACTATGTCCGCTCCTGCCTTATAGAGCCTTTCAGCATCTATTTCTGTATGCGCCCTGGCGAGTATTCGAACCTTGGGATTGAACCTCTTCGCCTTCCTTACCACAAAGGAAGCGACATCAGCATATGGGATTGTTAGTATGAGGAGTTTCGCCCTTGTGAGGAAAATCTTCTTCAGTACCTCCTCGTTCTCAGCGTCCCCGTATCTCACATATATCCCCTTCCTCCCGAGGTTTTTCACTATCTCCGGGTCCCTCTCGACCACGACGAATTTCTCCCCGGTGTCCCTGATGTACTGGACGATCTTTTCCCCCATCCTGTGCGCTCCAAAGACTATTATGTGGTTTTTGAGAACTTCCTCCGGCGGGTTTTCAAGCACGTGAATGCTTTTCGGGTGTATGAGGTGATGTATCCGCGGAATTCTGAACCTTGAAAAGAAATCATAGAATATCCCTCTCCCTTTCGCGAAATAGGGCGTGATGACGATCGAAACCACCACTATGCTCAAAAGGAAGGAATAGAAGTCGTGTGTTATGCTCCCTATCAGGAACATCTCCGCCGCTATTATGAACATGAATTCACTCGCCTGCCCCATGCCAAGACCTACGTATCCGGAAGTTCTTCCTCCGTAACCAAGGAAGAGATAGATAACCGTGAGAATAACCGGTTTCAGCAGTAGGATTAGAAGCAGAAGTGTTATGAACAGCGGGAACATGTCATGTATCACCCAAAAATTCAGCTGCATGCCGAGGCTCGAAAAGAAAACTATGGAAAAGAAATCCCTCAGGGCGTGAACCTCCCCTGCGATTTCGATGTTGTAAGGGAAGTTCGCCATTGAAAGCCCTGCTATGAACCCGCCGATAGCGACAGAGAACCCCAGGACATAGGAAGCCCCTATGAAGAAGAAACAGTTGGCAACGGCTGTCAGGAAAAGGATCTCGTGTTTTTCTGCTGCGTAATCCAGCACCCGCGGGAAGAAGAACCTGTTAAGGAGAATCGCTATTGCGAAGATACCCACACCCTTCAGGACAATGGCCCCGGCAAATTCCAGAGAAAACAGGGAACCGACGTTTCTGAGGAAAGGGAGTGCGATAACCGCTATGATATCCTGGAGCAGGAGGATTCCCAGCATTATCCTTCCATGTAAAGTGTTCAGTTCGTCCCTGTCCGTCAGGATTTTGGCAACTATCATCGTACTCGAAAATGCAAGCAACAAACCGATATAGACAGCAAGAATGTTGGTCATCCCGAAAAGCATCGCAACGGTAAAACCTAGCAAGAATGTAAGAGCAACCTGAATAGCTCCTCCTGTGAAGGCGGCAAAACCCACGTGCTTGAACCTCCTGAAGTCTATTTCCAGTCCCACGGAGAAAAGAAGGAAAACTATCCCCAGTTCTGAAAGTAATGCGATTTCCTCTGTGTTCGTTATTAACCCCAGCCCCACGGGTCCTATAAACAAACCCGCCAGCACGTATGCCACTATCAGCGGTTGTTTAAGCATCCTTGCTAAATATGCAAAAACAGCTGAAGCGAAGATTATAATTCCCAGATCGAATAAAATAGGTAAAGCCATATTATATTTTAAACATCCCATAAATAAAAAATGGGTTCTGTATGGAAAGGGAAGAAGAGATAAAAAATATAGAAGAGGAGATCCGCAGGACAAAATATAACAAAGCGACACAGTATCACATAGGACAGCTGAAGGCGAAGCTGGCGAGACTGAAAGAGGGCATTGAGAAGAAAAAAACAGGTAAGGGGAAAGCGCTTTCCTTGCGTAAATCCGGGGACGCGACCGTCCTTCTCGTGGGATTCCCTTCTGTCGGGAAATCCACGCTCCTGAATAGGATAACCTCTGCGGAGTCCAAGACAGGGGATTACGAGTTCACCACGCTTGATGCGATACCAGGGGTTATGGAATACAATTCCGCCCATATCCAGATACTTGACATACCCGGGGTGGTGTCCGGGGCCTCCTCCGGAAGGGGGAGGGGGAAGGAGATACTCTCTTTCGTGAGGAACGCAGACCTCATCCTGATAATGATAGACAAACCGGGCCAGCTCAGGGTTATCGGAAGGGAACTGTACGATTCGGGTTTCAGGCTGAATGAAGAACCTCCGAATGTTATCATAAAGAAAACGAACAGGGGAGGGATAAAGGTCAGCTCAACCGTGAAGCTCAAGCATCTGGATAAGAAAATGGTTCAGGTGGTTGTGAACGAACGGGGGATGCACAACGCAGAAGTCCTGATAAGGGAAAACGTCACGCTCGAAAGGCTGATAGATGCCACCTCAAAGAACAGGGTGTACGTGAAATCGATCGTGATCTACAACAAGGTCGACCTCCTTTCAAAGGATCGGAGGAAATCCATCCCAAAGGAATTCCTTCAGGTATCCTCCATGAAGGGGGAGGGGATCGGGGAGCTGAAGGAAAGGGTGTGGAAGAGGCTTGAACTCATGAGGGTTTACATGAAGAAGATCGGAAAACTGCCTGACATGGAGAAACCCCTGATAACAGGAAAGGGCTCAAAGGTCTCGGATGTCGCGGAGAGTATCCACAAGGATTTCGAAAGAAACCTCGAATACGCAAGGATTTGGGGGCCCTCAGCAAGATTCGATGGGCAGAAGGTAGGGGGAGAAAGGGTTCTCAGGGACAAGGACATCGTTGAACTGCATATGGAATAAATCTTGTTACATTATCCTCTTAAAAAATTTACTGTTTCAATAAAGACCATGTATAAAAAAATCCCTGTGATAACAAGGTCCATGGCAGATGCTACAACAAATTCCAAGGATTACAGAAAACTTTTCATTATTGGGAATCTAACAGTTCAAACTTATATTGATAAGCAAATGCCGTTGAAAAGAGATGATGAATTTTACATTGATTTTAAAAAAAGGGTTGTTCTACAAGCGTCAGGAAAGGAACATGCAATCGGTCCTAAAGAGAAATACAAGGCGATAGAGTTCTGCTCATTCCCCCCGCATCTTAACGATTTAAAAGGAAGGCACATGATTTCGCTTGGAGAGGGCTCTGAAGAAGCGATGGAAACACATGACACACCTTTCTTACTGGGAAAAATTTTTTCTAATGTATTTATTACTAATCGTGGTTTCTGGTATTCATTGGGATTCAACGATGATAAACATGGTTGGCCTTACACTATTTCCACGGATTTTGGAAAGGGGGAAGATGAAATTGGAACAGCAGAGAAACTATGTGCGGAGAGACATAAACCTGATTTCACGCAAGAAAAAACAGGTACTGTCATCCGCATAGAGCCAGGAGATAATGGATATATATCATTAATCGGTCGTTGTCCCCATGATTTTGAAATTCCTTTCGGAAGGTCAAAGCCAGCTAAAGCAATTGACGTATGGGCTGAGGATTCCATAAAATTGCCAGTGGAGAGAGCAAGTGTATCTTTAAATCCGTCATACTTCCCTCCAGAAATTGTCAAAGCTTTGGGTAAAAAGAGAGTTTCCGATTTGTTCAAATTATAATTTCGGTTTTTATTTATACAAAAACCCTTTCAGAAACTGGAAGTCCCATTTCTTCTAAAGCCTTTTCATCAAACGTGTATCCATTTTCGGTTAAAACCGGAATAACCCTCACTTCCCTAGGTCTTGATTTGTAAATCACTATACCTCCCCTGCAGTGTGCATTGAAATGGATAATGTCTGACATAATTCCTGCAACAGCTCTGGAGCTTTTTCCGCTTAAATCAGGCATGCCGTTAATAGTACCGACTGATTCTACATCCTCTCTGTTTTGCATGTCTTCATCAGGCCAGCGCCCGGAATCGATATATGCAAATTTTTTAAAATCGCCAGGATATTTATTGCCAAAAAATCCCTGAAGAGTTTCTGCAACTTTCCTTTCTTCTCCCTTGACAAAATACGATGGTGATTTGGCTGTTTGCATATTTTACAATCTGATAGTTAATTTTTTAAAACCACATTTTCCCAGATTTATTTAAATTCGTGAACTGAATAACAATCATGGCGAAATTTCGTTGTCTGCAGTGCGGG
Source organism: Candidatus Aenigmatarchaeota archaeon (assembly GCA_036478655.1). Lineage (GTDB taxonomy): Archaea > Aenigmatarchaeota > Aenigmatarchaeia > QMZP01 > QMZT01 > JAZGEG01. The sequence continues at coordinate 8,974 of JAZGEG010000026.1, forward strand.
TGGGAGGGGAAGCCGATTATAATGGAGCCCGCCGCCAAGGTCTGCCCCAAATGCGGTTCTGTTAGGCTTGAGAAAATGAAGAGGGAATGATTTTCTTTCGCTTGCTCCACGTTAATTATTTATACTCTGGGTTCCAATTATAGTCAAAATTCTCGAGATAGTATGGTAAGTAAAAGAACGTGCATTAAATGCGATAAAAAGGCTGAATTTCCCGCGATTGTAACTTGTAAAAAAAGAGATGAAAAGACGTGCAAGGACTGCTGCATTAAATTACTGAAGGGGATTGGTGAATGCGAATTCTGGCATTACTGCTGGCCAAGCTATTATATTTAGGCCGGGAAAATAATTATATATGAGGAAGCGGATCGCGAAAATTTTTCTGAGGATCGTCCCTATTGTCATAATTCTCCTTTTTTATATGTCCGTGATTTCTTCGAATCTTCTGCCCTCGGGCCTTTCCTTCCAGGGGTTCACGACCATCGTGATCTTCCTAATAAGCATCTATTTATGGGCAACGGAATTGATCCCGCTTCCCGTTACCGCTTTCTTCGCGATGCTGATGCTCGCCTTTTCAGGGAGTGTTTCGATTGCTGATTCCCTTTACGGCCTAGGGAGTACTGTTGTGTTCCTCATAATAATAGGCTTCTTCCTGGCCGCTGGGCTCACCAGATCGGGCCTAGACAAGAGGATCGCCTATAAAATCCTCAGGCATTCCCATTCCGAGAACGCGGTGTTGATAGGGCTGATAGTGATAACGGGCTTCCTTTCCATGATCATCTCGAACACCACCGCCACGCTCCTGATGCTTCCTGTAGCCCTTCACATAATGCACAAGGTGAGGATGAACAACCACGCGATCCTCCTTGGAATAGCCTTTGCTGCGAATATTGGTGGCGCTGGTTTGCTGATAGGCACCCCTCCCAATATAATAGCCGTGGAAGCCCTGGGGTGGGGGTTTTACGAATGGATGATTGCTGCGCTTCCATTCACCCTCGTGATGTTATTCCTGCTTTACGTTTCCTTCGTGATTTATTTCAGGCCCAAACACAAGAAGATAGAGAAAAAACTGGTTTCCGACCTCGGGCCTGTTAAGAGGGAGGAGAAGACAGCAGGGTTGATAATATTATTAACCTTGCTGCTCTGGATCACATCTCCCCTCCATAACCTGCCCGCCATAGTTGTTGGCTTGATAGGGGGATTGCTCATGTTCCTGTTCGTGTACAACTGGAGGTATTTCGAAAAGGTCACCAGCTGGGGTACGCTTATCCTGATAGCAGGGGCGGTCTCGATTGGTCATTCCTTAGAAATAACCGGGGCTACCGCCTGGATCGCGAACGTGTTCCTCGGCTTCACCGGCCTGACAACCCCGGCCCTGATAGCTTTCTCCTTCGTCATACTCGTCCTCGCCATCACGCAGTTCATACAGAACACGGCAACAGCGGCGATGTTCATCCCTGTCCTTGCTGGATTGTCTTCAACCCTCGGTCTCCCTGCGCAGGTCTTGGTCGTGCCTGTGGCGATTGCCGTTAGCATGACGTTCCTAGCTCCCCCGGGAACCGCTCCGAACGCGATAGTCCACGGCATCGGGAAAATAAAAACAAAGGAGATGTTCAAGGCTGGGTTGCTCCCAACCATTTTCGCCCTTATCCTCCTTTTCGCTTACTGCTGGCTTTTCGTTTAGGATGCGATTTTTTAATTTTTCCCCTTTTAATCATGCTCCTAGCGTAGGTAATAGGATTTTTTATGGTTTTGCATCTGTTGTCCGGTTTACACACTTCAAAATCTTTGTAGAATCCTTCTTCCTTATCATCTTCTCTAAAGCAGTTCGGCGGGAGGATAGATTTCCCTCTTGCTTTATGCCACCTTATTTGCGAGCGGATGTAGTTTTCGCGCAAGGGGGGCTTGTTTTTCTCGTTCCATTCAAAAATGAATTTCTCAATTTCATCCCAGTTCCAATTAGATGATCTGAGAAAATTGATGAGGGCAAAAATCGATCTTTTCTTTCCGTCAGGCAGGCCTGCCGATATGTTTTTAATGCAGGGAGGGAAAAGGCCCTCTGGAACGATTTCTTTGAATTCTTTCCGTGGACCTGTTCTTTTAAATTTTCCCACATCACTACGTTTTATCCAATGAAAACCCATATTTCTTACCTTTTCCCATTCTTTGTCCTTTATTTCATCTTTTTCTGCCTTACTCTTTCTTGCCCACCAGTCCGAAGCCTCCATGACAAGTGTGCTGGCTTCTCCCGTTTCGTATACGTCTAGAAATCCTTCCTTCACATCCAAACCTTCTGGTTTTGCGTCCATTTTTTTGAAATTCTCAATATCATTAGGTTTTATTGGAATGGAAACGAGGAATGTTTTTCTGTTGATAGAGTAGGGGACCCTAAAAAAGTGTCTAGGGGATATAAGAATAGGATCAACATCCACAATTTCGTATGGGTCAATTCCGTCTTCTGTAAATATTTTTCCCAATGGTTTATTGACTTGCCTCGAAAGGTCCTCGGCAGAAAATTTCTTCAAAATATTCCTTTCAAATCTTTCATTAACATAATATTTCAAGTATAAGGCTATTGTCCTTGCCAAATCGGGATATTGCCTGGCAACTGATTTGTAGTTCACTTCCTTTGGGAACGACCTCCATGGAATTCCTATATGGAATCCCGTCCCTCCTGTGAATTTGATCGAAACCCCCTTTATGCCGTGTTTTTTCAGGCCCCATACGAAGGCCTCGCTCGCTATCTTACCGTGTTCAAATAATTTGCAGTCTATGTCCAGAATAAGATCCCAACCCGTTCTCAGTTTATCTTGGTTATCATTTCGTAGATTCATGGGCTGCGACCAGTGTTCAAGCGAGCAGTGGAATTCTATAATACCATTTTTCACCATTGCTAAGATGTCATTAGGATACTGGATAAAATTTGGTCTCTGGGAAAAACTGCCGCTCCTGAATACACCCGTAACTTCCCTATTTTTGCTAAAATTGAATATAAATTTTTTAATGTCCTCCCTTGAGTAGTATTCGTAGACCTTTCGCAAATTCATAGTTATAAATTAAGGGCAGGGAATAAATTATTTAAATGGTGTTATGAAAATAGTCTTTTCAAGTAAATGTCTCGAATACGATTTGCCCGGTCACCCGGAATCGAGTGAAAGGGTTCGGAATACGTACGAATTGCTGAAAGATTCCAAAAAATTCGGATTCATAAAGCCGGAGGAATGTTCCAGGCAGGACCTGCTCCTCGCCCATTCCGAAAAGATGATCGATACCGTAAAGCACGGGAAATTCGTCAACTTCGAGACCCCTGCCATTCCGGACATCTACAAATACGCAAAGCTCTCGGTGGGGGGAGCGATACTCGCGATGGAGACCGCCCTGAAAGAGGGGAAGAGTTTTTCCTTAATGCGGCCTCCGGGGCACCACGCCGGGAAAAAGACGTTCGAGGGGTTCTGCTATTTCAACAACCTTGCGATCGCGGTTATGAAGGCTTTGGAGGAGGTTAAGAAAGTAGCGATTCTTGATATTGATGTTCACCACGGAAACGGCAGCCAGGAGATATTCATGGGGAGCAAGAACGTGATTTACGTTTCCCTTCACCAGTATGGGTTTATTTATCCAGGAACCGGAAAACACTCTGAAGGGAACTGCCACAACTACCCTTTGGAGAGCGGAATAGATAAAGTGGAATATCTGCAAAAGCTCGAGGTGGGTCTGGAGAAAATCAAGGAATTCAATCCTGATCTGATAGCGGTGTCCGCTGGGTTCGATACGTTCGAAAGGGATCCGCTCGCGGGGCTGGAACTCGGGGTGGGAAGCTATTCAAATATCTCGAAAATGATATCCGAACTCGCGAAACCCAGGTTCGCGGTTCTCGAGGGCGGTTACAGCAAAAAGCTTCCCGAGTGCGTCTTCTCCTTCCTGAAAGGTTTTTAAAATTTA
>JAZGEG010000027.1:0-11147 GCA_036478655.1 Candidatus Aenigmatarchaeota archaeon
ATAGAGATCATCCCTCATGGGGTCCATGACGTTTCATTTGAACCAAGCATTGTAAGTAAAAAAAGACTGGGGTATGAAGATCATATCTTGCTCTCGTCATTCGGATTGCTGCGCGGGTACAAATACAGGATGTCTTTCGGAAAAGGTTACGAATACGTTTTAGAGGCGCTTTCGGAGGTTATAAAAAAATTTCCGAACGTACTCTATTTGATAATAGGTGAAACGCACCCCACAACAAAAGAAAGGGAGGGTGAAAAATACAGGAACTTCCTTAAAAGAAAAATCAAGAAACTGGGTCTCGATAAGCATGTGAAATTCGTAAACAAATACTTGAGTCTGGATGAATTATTGCTCTGCTTAAAAGCTTCCGACATTTACATCTCTTCTTCGCTTAGCGTTGGGCAAATTTCGAGTGGAACTGTTGCATATGCAATGGGATGCGGTCGGCCTGTTGTCTCCACTTCATTTTTGCATGCCAAAGATGCTATTACTCCTGATAGGGGGATTTTAGTGGATGGTTTCAGAAAACCTGAGTTATTCAGCGAAGCCATTGTAAAGATATTGTCAAACCCGTCTTTGAAAGAGAAAATGGAGAAAAACGCGTACGAATACACGAGGCAAATGACTTGGCATAACGTAGCTACTTCTTATATCAAGGTTTTTAATAATCTTAATGGACACCCATAAAAAATCGTTTTTTAAACATCGTGAAAAACTTATATTTTAGAAAAATAAATTCAAAATCACAATGAAAAATAAATTCAGGAATATTGGTTTCATTTCCACTAGAATTGCTGGGATGGATGGTGTATCTTTAGAAATAGATAAATGGGCTAAAGTTTTGGAAAGTAATGGATATAATTGTTTTTATTTTGCCGGAATATCCGACAGGCCACCAAAAAAATGTTTCATAGTTAAAGAAGCTAATTTCGAACATCCAAAAATTAGAAAGATCGGTAAAGAATGTTTCGGGAAGAGCAAGCGTTCCCCAGAAATCACCAAATTAATTGAAAATTCAAGGAATCACCTCAAGAGAAAAATTTACAGATGGGTTGAGAAGTTTGATATAGATCTGATCATACCTGAGAATGCATTAGCCATCCCCATGAACATTCCTCTGGGTTTGGCAATCACAGAGTTTATATCTGAGACTAATTTTCCTAGTATGGGGCATCATCACGATTTTTATTGGGAAAGAGGTCGCTTTTTGGTCAATTCAGTTAGTGATTATCTCGATTTGGCATTTCCGCCAGATTTACCATCCATCGAGCACGTTGTTATAAATTCCCTAGCCGGCAAAGAGCTAAGTCATAGAAAGGGCATTTCAAGCACGATTATCCCGAATGTATATGATTTCGCTTCCCCTCCCTCCTTTCAAAAAAGTCACTGCTCAGACCTGCGAAAGAATATTGGACTGAAAGAAAATGATTTGTTTATCCTTCAACCCACACGCGTGGTCCCGCGTAAATCCATCGAGAAATCAATTGAACTTGTTTATAAAATGAATCTGAAAAATCCTTTGCTCGTTATCTCTCATACCAGCGGCGACGAGGGAAGTTCTTATTATGAAAAGATTAAGGAATATGCGAAAAATCTTGGTGTGAAAATAGTTTCTATCGAAAAAATTATCGGTCCTAAAAGAATGAAGACAGAGAAGGGGAGGATTTATACCCTAGGAGATGTTTATCGATGTGCAGATCTGGTGACATACCCTTCAAGTTACGAGGGATTCGGGAACGCTTTCCTTGAGGCAATTTATTATAAGAAACCTACGCTCATAAACAGATATCTGGTTTACATCGCAGATATTGAACCGAAGGGGTTCGACATGATCATCATCAACAATATTGTCACGAAAGAAGTAATTAAAAAAGCGACAATGGTTCTGGAAAACAAAAAACGAAGAGAAAAAATGGTAGAAAGGAATTACAGTTTAGGGATGAAATATTTCTCTTATGAAGTATTGGAAAATTCCCTAAAAGATATCATCAAGGAGCTAGAAAAAAGAGAGATGGGGTGAAAAATTCTAAATTTGCTCTCGGCTAGAAAATCAAACCGTTTTTTCTACGGGGTTATCAAAGATTATACATGGGATAACATATACAAAAAGAGGTCACTTCCTCTTTTGATAGAGATAAAAAACTTGAAACGACAACTACCTCCTTGAGAAATCCTCTATGGAAGAAAAATAACTATGATTACACGAGGCAAATGACTTGGCAGAATATAGCTACTTCTTATGTTAATGTTTTTAACAATCTCAAATGAATCTCTTGTTATCTTCTCCATTTCTTCTTAACAAACCCCACGAGGTCGACCAGTCGTTTGCTGTATCCCCATTCGTTGTCGTACCAGGCAAAAACCTCTATTAAATCGCCTTCTATGTTTGTGAGCAGGGAATCGAATATCGCTGAATGCGGGTTTGCTATTATGTCAAGCGAAACTATCGGCTCATCGCAGTACTGCAATATCCCCTTAAGCTTGCTTTCCGCCGCCTTCTTGAAAGCCCTGTTTATCTGGTCCACACTCGCCTTATTTCGCAGCTCCACAACCAGGTCCACGATGGAGCCGTCCGCGACAGGGACCCTCATCGCGGAACCGGTTATCCTTCCTTTCAGTTTCGGCATGACCTCCCCCAGCGCCTTCGCTGCGCCCGTGCTTGTCGGGACGATCGAGGTCGCCGCTGACCTTCCCCTCCTCCAGTCCTTATGAGGAGCATCCAAAAGCCTCTGATCTGACGTGTACGCATGGATCGTGGTCATGAAGCCCTTCACTATCCCGAATTTGGAATCAAGGACCTTTGCCACCGGGGCTAAGCAGTTTGTAGTGCAAGAGGCGTTCGAGATCACATTGTCTTTTCTCGGGTTGTAGGTGTTTTCATTCACGCCAAGAACTAACTGCTTGACAGGCTTGTCCCCTTTGGGAGGAGCGGAAAGAACGACCTTCTTCGCGCCCGCCTTCAGGTGAAGCTCTGCCTGCTCCCTCTTTCTGAAAAAGCCAGTGGATTCTATAACAACGTCAATCCCTAGCTTTCCCCACGGAAGATTCGCAGGATCTTTCTCTGAGAACATCATGATCTTATTGCCGTTCACGGAAATGAAGTTTTCTCCCGCATTAACCTTCCCATCGAACCTCCCGTAAACTGAATCGTACTTGAAGAGATGCCCCATGGTTTTCGCGTCTGCCAAATCATTGACAGCGACGACCTTGAAACTCTTGTTTCCGAGGGAAGCCTTCAGGAAATTCCTCCCTATCCTTCCGAAACCATTAATCGCGACTTTGAGCATAACACCACCCCATATTTAACCTATATTAAATTTGGAAGCTCTCGTAATAAAGGTTTCATTTCAAAGAGATTACTGGAAACGATTTTAAACCCTGAATGAAAATTTATTCATGCTCTACCTTGTTGGCCTAGGAGTATGGAACGAGAAGGACATCTCACTCCGCGGGATCGAGGTTTGTAAAAAAGCGGATTCTGTCTATTGCGAGCTTTACACTGCATACTGGGGAGGGGATCTGAAACGTTTGGAGAAACTGATCGGGAGAAAAATAACGAAACTCGGGAGAAAGGACGTGGAGGAGGGCTCGGGTAAATTATTGGAAGAGGCGAGATCGAAAAGCGTGATTCTCCTGGTTCCTGGAGACCCGCTCGTGGCGACCACGCATATCCATTTGATCATGGAGGCTAAGAAGGAGGGGATACCAGTAGAGGTGGTTCACTCGTCTTCGATATACACGAGCATCGCCAGGACAGGACTGCAGATATACAAATTCGGGAGGACGGGAACGATAATAACCCCGGGGGATGGGTACGAAAGCAGGGGGTTCTATAATTTGATCAAGGAAAACCTTAAACATGGCTTGCACACGCTCCTCCTTCTCGACAGGGAGATGGGCACGAAAAAGGGTCTGGAAATACTCAGGGGGATCGAAAGCGGGAAGAAGAGGAAAATTTTGAAACATGCTGTTCTCTGTTCGAAACTGGGGTCGGGAAAAGAAAGGATCGTTTACGGTAAGGTAGAGGATTTACTCAGGATGGATTTACCTCCACCGGCTGTGATAGTAATCCCCGGCAGGCTTCACTTTATGGAGAAGGAATTCTTGGAGACGCTGAAATAGGAATTACTGCATCTCCCTGTAAAAGGAAACGTCTATCGAGAAGAGGCCGACGCCCAAGACTATCATCAGAACTACTATCAGGACCAGTGTTATGAGTGGGTTGAGATTCGTGAAAGAGTATGCGATCAGGTAGACCAGCAGAAGGACAGCTATGAGGAAAGCTATGGAAACTATTATCCTTAACTTCCAAGAGAACTGTTTTACATGGATTTCATCCCTTTTCATCGGCATGTTGGAACTCCTTATATATATTTATAAATTAATTTAACATAAATATTGTCATTCGCGAGGTCTGTTATGCATTCGCTGCCCGTATTCGATTTGAACGGAAAGGAGAAGGGGAGGATTTCGTTACCCCGGGCTTTCTCCGAAAAAGTTCGAAATGATCTCATCCAGAGAGCGGTTCTTTCGGAGGTGAGCAAGCTAAGACAGGCGTATGGAAGCGATCCGCTCGCTGGCCAGAGGAGCTCAGCCCACTATCACGGAAGGAGGTCGAGGAGAGATACCCAGATGAACAGGGAGATCTCCCGTATGAAAAGGATTCATGGCCAGGGTTTTCTCAACCTGACCGCAAGGGTCGTTCCTCAAGCGGTTAAAGGGAGGAGGGCCCATCCCCCGAAATCCGGGAAGAAATGGGCTTTGAAAATCAATAAGAAAGAGCGAATTAAGGCGTTAAAGTCAGCTCTCTCCGCAACTCTCGACAGGAATTTGGTTTCGGGAAGGGGTCACAGGGTTTCAAAGGCGAAGCACGTTCCGCTGGTTCTTGAGGATGGTTTCCAGAAGATAAGCAAGACTATCGAAGCGGTCAAAATCCTGAAGAAATTCGGCCTAGAAGAGGAACTGGAAAGGTGCGGGGAGAAAAAGGTTAGGTCAGGGAAAGGGAAGATGAGGGGGAGGAAATATCGGACGAAGAGGGGTCCCCTTGTGGTGATAGAAAAGGACGAAGGGGTCCGGAAGGCCTTGGAGAACATACCGGGAATTGATATCTCCCTTGCGAAGGAATTGGACGTGGGTTTGTTAGCGCCGGGAACGCATCCCGGGAGATTCACGGTGTTCACAAAGTCCGCTATAAAGGAGCTGGATTTGGATGGCAGAGAAAAGGGGAAGTAAAGAAACGGGTACGGGAAAGGGTAAGGATGCATGGGATATCCTTGTATACCCCCATCTCACTGAAAAGTCGATGAACATGGTCGAGCTCGAGAACAAGCTGGTGTTCATAGTTAATAAAAAGGCAAACAAGAAAGAAATAAAGGAGGCTGTGGAGAAAGAATTCGAAGTAAAGGTTGAATGGGTGAGGACGGAGATAACCACGAGGGGCCAGAAGAAGGCGTTCATAAAGATATATCCTGACTTTTCCGCAGCTGACATCGCCTCGAAATTGGGGATGATATGATATGGGAAAGAGGATAATAAGCCAGAGGAGGGGAAGAGGTTCTCCTACCTACAGGGTTCCGAAAAGGGGGAAGATGATCAATATCGCTTACAGGAACATAGAAGGTGAAGTCGTGGATATCGTAAATGATTCAGGAAGGAATTCGCCCGTGGCGAAGATAATGTATTCGGATGGTTCGCAAGACTATCTGATAGCGCCGAAGGGTTTGAAAGTGGGTGGCAGGGCAGATTTCGTTTCGCCCCTTTCGAAGATCCCCGTAGGAGCTCAGATATTTGGGATCGAAAGCTCCCCAAATTCGGGCCCGAAATTGTGCAACGCCCCGGGCTCGTTTGCAACACTCGTTTCCAAGACAAAGAAGAAATGCGCAATTCGGCTCCCGTCGAAAAAGACAAAGGATCTCAACCCTGAATGCCGGGCGAGTCTGGGGGTTCCGGCAGGGGACGGGTTCAAGGAGAAGCCATGGGTTAAGGCAGGTAAGAAATGGATAGTTATGCACAGGAAAGGGAAACTCTACCCGAGGACGTCCGGTGTTGCGATGAACGCGGTCGACCACCCGTTCGGAGGTCCGACAAAACCGGGCAAGCCCATGACCGTTAGCAAGCATGCGCCCCCCGGAGCGAAGGTCGGGTCATGGGGAGCCAGGAGGACCGGAAAGAGGAAAGGTAAAAGGTGATGGTGATTATATATGGCTAAATTCGCATTCCGTGGGAAATCCTTGGAAGAGATAAAGGAAATGAATCTCGAAGAGTTCAGCCTTATGTTGAAATCCAGGCAGAGGAGGACTTTGAAACGCGGACTGCCAGAGAAACAGAAAAAGTTGCTCGAGAAAATAAGAAAGGATCCGAAAAAGTTCCACAAGACAATGTGCAGGGAGATGATCATACTCCCTGAAATGGTATGGATTAAGATAGGAGTCCATAACGGGAAGGAATACGTCCCAGTGGAGATAACACCTGAAATGCTAGGGCACAGGCTTGGAGAGTTTGTGTTGACTAGAAGGGGCGTGAAGCATTCAGCCCCGGGTTTCGGAGCGACAAGGTCTTCGAAATTCGTTCCGTTGAAGTGATGGTTATGCTGGAATACACGCTGAACCTGAATCCAAAGAAGTCGGCAAGGGCGTATGGAAGAGCGCTTAGAATATCCACCAAAAGCTCTGTAAAGGTGTGCAAAGCGATCTCCGGCATGAATATTTTGAAGGGCAAATGGCTTTTGGGGGATATGATAGAGGGGAAAAGGGATTTAGAAGGAAAATATTACACGAACACCTGCAAGAAAATACTGAACATTGTTAAATCGGCGGAGATGAACGCTGAATTCAGGGGTTTGGACACGAACAGGCTTGTGATATTCGCTTCCGCTCATAAGGGTTTCACTTTCATTCGCCCCAGAAGGCTTAAAATGAGGAGAACCAGGAGGAAGATGACAAATATACAAGTAGTCTTGCAGCAGAAGTGATCAGGATGTTGATGAAAAGCTTTTTCGTGGATTACGCAGTAAGGAAGACAAAGATAGAGGATTTCATAAAAAAATATTTCCCTGATGAAAGCTATTCAAAAATCGTGCTGGAGAGGACCCCTCTTGGAGTTAAGATCGTAATACACACGGACAGGCCTGGAAGGATAATAGGCGCGGGCGGCAGGAAGATCAACAAGCTGACCGACAAGCTGAAGGAGCAGTTCAAGCTAGAAAACCCCCAGGTTGATGTCAAATCAATCGAGAAACCCGACCTGGATGCGAGAATTACTGCAAAAAAAATAACCTCTGCCCTGGAAAGGGGGTACAACTACAAAAAGATCGGGAACATCATGCTGAAAAGGGTGATGGGCGCGGGGGCGGTAGGGGTGGAAATAGTGATAGCAGGAAAGCTCGGTGGTTCGAAAGGGAGGAGAGGGAAATTCACAGACGGGTACCTGAAACATTGCGGGCAGCCGGCGAAGGAGCTCGTTGACTACGGATTCGATGAGGCGAACACGAGGCCCGGGAAGATAGGCGTTCAGGTAAGGATAATGAAATCCGTCCCGTTGATAGCGAAGGATGTGGAAAAGGATAAAAAGAAGGAATCCAAAAATAAATAGAATAGGTTGTTTTAATGGCAATTCTGAGGAAAAAGGAAATAAGAAAAATGGATGAAAAGGAAATTGAAAAACAGCTGAGGGAGCTCAATTTAGAACTTTCTAAAGAAAAGGCAAACATACACATAGGAGCTTCTGTAACCTCTCCTGGCAGGCTTAAAGAGATTAGAAGGACTATGGCCAGGATAAAGACCATTAAGAATGAGAAAAGGGGAGAATGAAAGGTTTTTTAGATTTTCCGAAGTCTGAATTTTCGATTTTTGAAGTAAAGGAGAGTGGGATCAAAAGATGACGGATATTTGCCCTAACTGTGGCCTTCCAAAGGACATCTGCGCCTGCGAAACGATCGCGAAGGAGGAGGAAAAGATAAAGATTTTCTCCATAAAAAAGAGGTTCGGGAAGAGAGTTACGATAATCGAGGGTATGAGCAGGGACGTGGATTCGAAAGGCATCCTGAAGGACTTGAAAACGAAACTCGCATGCGGAGGGACGATGAAGAACGGTGTGATCGAACTTCAGGGGGACCACAGGAGAAAGATGAAGGAAATTCTGGTAAAACTCGGTTTCCGGGGCGACCAGATCGAGATTTCGTGAATCTAGCGAAACAGGGGGATAGATTTTTACAACCTGGATTCTATATTTAATTATGAGAACACCTGAAAATCTAGTCCGCCACGAACTGATTGGATTGCGGGTGAAGATAGTTGAGAGCGCGAACAAAAAGAATGTCGGGATTTCCGGGAAGGTAATAAACGAGACGAGGGACACGTTCACGATCGAGAAAAAGGGCGGGAAGGAAGTTAAACTGGTAAAGGAAGAGAATGTTTTTGTTTTTGACCTGAGCGGGGAAAAGGTCAGGGTGGATGGGAAGATCCTGATCGGCAGACCGGAGGACAGGATAAAGAAAAAATTCAGGAAGTGGTGAAAGCGCAGTCTTTTTAAGTATTTCCTTCTATTAGTATAATCCAAACGTCTAAACAGGTAACTGTTAAACTGTTAATATTTAAATAGAAAGTGTCAATTGGATTATTATGAAAAATGAGAAAGCCGGGAAGCCCGAAAAGGCTGGGAAGGCGGAAGGGAAGGATATTGGCTTGGGTTTGGCTCAGCCTAAGGAAGAGTGCGGGGATCCGAAATGCGCCTGGCACGGGAAGCTCGCTGTTCGCGGGAGGGTTTTCAAGGGGAAAGTGAAATCCGCGAAGACGCACAACACGGTTATCGTGGAGTGGGGATACCACAGGCTCATTCGAAAGTACCAGAGATATGAAAGAAGGAAATCGCGTGTTACAGCGTACAACCCTCCATGCATGAAGGCGAAGGATGGGGATTCTGTTGTTATCGCGGAGTGCAGGCCGTTATCGAAAACGAAGAGTTTTGTTGTTGTGGAAGTTGAAAGGGGGGGAGAATGAAGGCTATATCCTCGAAAGTCGTGTATAGTTTGAGAACGAAATCCCGGGTTAAATGCGTGGACAACTCAGGGGCGAAGATCCTGGAGATAATAAACGTGAAGGGATACAAGGGAAGGAGAAGGATGAAGCCGAAGGCAGGGGTGGGAAACCTTGTTTTCTGCAGGGTGTACAGCGGAAATGAAAAGGTGAGGCATCAGATGTGGCGGGCTGTTATAATAAGGCAGAAAAAAGAATTCAGGAGGTCGGACGGGATGCGTATCCAGTTCGAGGATAACGCAGCGGTAATAATTGATGAAAAGGCCGATCCGAAAGGTTCGCAGATAAAGGGGCCCGTGGCGAAGGAGGCCGTTGAAAGGTTCCCCACAATCGGTAAAATCGCGACGATAGTGGTGTGATATGAAGGAATGGTCAAGCAAATGGGTTGCTAGCAAACAACCAAGAAAACAGAGAAAATACAGGCATAGCGCCCCTCTACATGTCAGGCAGAAATTTGTTTCATCCCATCTTTCAGAGGTTCTGAGAAAGAGGTTCGAAAGGCGCTCGCTCCCTTTGAGGAAGGGGGACGAGGTTAAGGTCATGAGGGGCTCGGATAAAGGGTTCAAGGGCAAGGTTGAAAGGATAGACCTTAAAAATTCGAAAGTGTATGTTGAGGGGCTGAACGTTAAAAAGGTTGACGGTTCGGAGGTCCTGAAACCTATAAATCCCTCGAACCTGCTCATAACCGAGCCAAAAATGGAGGACAAGAGAAGGCAGTTAATCGTTGAGAGGTCGAGGGAAGCCAAGGAGAGATCAAAGAAAGGTGAATGATATGCATTTGAAAAGGTATTCAATACCCAAATACTGGAAATTGGGAAGGAAGGAAGAGGTGTTCGTTGTTTCGCCGAGGCCGGGGCCGCACAAAAAATACGAATGCATACCCCTTCTCGTAGTGCTCAGGGACGTTTTGAAGGTATTCGAAACCGCTAAGGAAGGGAAAAGCGCCATTAAGGAAGGGGAGATACTCGTTGATAAAAAAGCGAGGAAAGATCCGAATTATCCCGTGGGGCTCATGGACGTGATAGAAATCCCAAAGACTAAAAAATATTACAGGGTTTCCGTGGACAAACACGGGCTCTTGCTTGAGGAGATGGCCTCTTCGCAAGCGGACAGGAAGCTCTGCAGGATACAAGATAAGAGGATTATAAAAGGTGGGATAACGCAGATCAACCTGCATGACGGGAGAAACATTCTCACGGATAAGAAGGTTTACATGCCGAATGATTCACTTCTTATCGAGGTTCCCACCCAAAAGATTTTGAAGCATTTCAAGTTCGATAAGAATTCACCCGCAATCGTCATCTCAGGAAAGAATATCGGGGTGACGGGGAAGGTGAAGGAGATATTTGACCGGAAAACCATGCTAGAGAGCAACAGGGTTGTGTTGCAAACCAAAGAGGGGGAAATGGAGACCGTTAAGGAATACGTTTTGGTTGGTGAAATCAAATGAATCCCATGAGAGAGATAAGGCTTGAGAAGGTCACGATCAACATAGGGGCAGGCGAGGCAGGCCCGAAATTGGAGATGGCAAAGAAACTCCTCGAAAAACTTTCAGAGGGGAAAGTAGTGATCACAAAAACCCATAAGCGAACGACATTTGGCGTTGCTAAAGGAAAGCCAATCGGAGTTAAAGTAACGATAAGGGGGGAGAAAGCGAATGAATTCTTGAAGAATGTGCTTAAAGCGAATGAAAACCGCTTAAGCCCTGACCAGTTTGACAACAACGGTAATTTTTCGATAGGTGTGAAGGAGTACATAGACATTCCTGGGATAAAATATGATCCTGAAATAGGGATAATTGGTATGGATATCTGTGTTACGTTAGAAAGGCCCGGGTTCAGGGTCAAGAGAAGGAAAATACGTCCAAAGAAAATAGGGAGGAAGCACAGGATAACTAAAGAGGAAGTGAAGGAATGGTTGAAGAACGAATATGATGTTGAGGTTTCAAAGGAGGAGGAACGATTTTAAAAATCTAAAATCAAGGTGTTAATATGAGTTTCGAAAACGCGAAAAAACAGATAGAGAACAAGCCCGAAAAACTCGCGAGGTTTATGAAGTTTAACAAGCCAAAGGACAGGAAATTCGGGAGAAATGTTAAACCTTGCAGGAGATGCG
>JAZGEG010000028.1:0-3870 GCA_036478655.1 Candidatus Aenigmatarchaeota archaeon
TCCCGGCATGGATGGTTTCTGCTTTATTCTGTTCATTAAAGATTCTGGATCGGAAAATAATCCAGAATAACTCTCATGGCTTCTCCTGTTCTTTCTTCGTCTGTATATGATCGGATTCCCCCGGTTACATCGGTAATGCGTCTATTTCTGCATAAATGTTCATCAAAATAGGAAAATTCATTGGTGATCATATTGAAAGAGTCGAGATAAATTTTATAAAACGAACGTGTTAACAGAAATCTATTTATCCGAGCTTAACGTGCTTGCTTACCTTGTCTCCGAGCCTGCCTTTCTTTAGTTCGTACAGGGGTTCCCTCTTGTCCTTTGGTACATGGATTCCGATCTCCTCCGCTGCCCCCATTATTGCCTCGCTTTTCACTCCTCTTATTTTGGATTCTTTCGCCTGGAGGATCTTCCTGGAACCCTTCCAATCGAAATATTTTGAGCCCGGGAGGAAGACCGGGACTAGCATCCCTTTCCTCGTGTTCGAGCACGTTGTGAGCGATGTCACTTTCCTTTCCCCAATGTCCACCTCGCAGACCATGAGTTTGTTGGCATTCGGGTGCTTTTTTATTTTTTCTATCCTTCCCACCACCAGGGTATCCTGGTCAAGGATTTCCTGCTCTTTCCTTCCTTCTGGACTTTCCTGGGTTCCGGTGGGCGTCTTCTCGAAGGAATAAAATACTTTCTCTACCTTCCCGCCGGAGAACTTCGTGATCAGCTTCAAAGCATATTCCATGGCTTCCCTGACCTCGTCCTCCGTGGTGGCATGGGTCCCGTCCACGAAAAACAGGATGTTCTTCGTCTTCTCTGTTATCTTTGTCGGATCAGTGTCCCTGTAATTCAGGTCCCTGGTTATCACCTATTCCTGGTCCGAGTAGATCATTTCCCCTTTGTCAAGGTCTCTGAATCCGCTCTCCCCCAGGGACTGGAATTTTTCCCCTCTCTCCGATAACCTCAGCACCACGGGAAAGCTGAATTTGTCGTAATTGAACGCCCCCATGGATATCTGGAATTTTATGACAGCGAGGTTGTAAGCATCCACAACAGTGTTGACTTTATACAAATCCTTCCCTTCCAAAAGCCTTTTGATCATCGCCGTTGGCGAGGGCTTTCTCTTCGTGAAATCCACCCCGGTTCTCTTGTAAATCTCCTCGTACGCCTTCAGCCTCCCTGATTTTTCCAGAAGGTCTTTTGACTTCCTTCGGATACTATTGACTATCTCTTTCCTCTGTTTCTCCAGTCCCTTGTCTTCCCTTTTGACCTTGACGTCTCTTATTATCGCCACCCCGATCTTCAAGCCAGGGAATTTCTTCAGGGTATCCCTGTCTATCAGGAACAGGCCGTGCTGCGCTTCTTCCTTTGTATAGGTCTTTTTAACCTCTGGCTTGATTTCTATCGCTCCCTCAGGCTTCATGAACGGGAAGAACAGAACGTCGCGGATGGAAGGGGAATTCGTTAGGAGCATTACAAGGCGGTCCATTCCAAGCCCTATCCCTGAGGTGGGCGGCATCCCGTACTCGAGCGCCCGCAAGAAGTCCGTGTCCATCCTCTGGGCTTCCTCATCCCCCTTCACCAGATCCTTTTCCGCCTTCTCCCAGTATTCCTTCAATCGTTCAGGGTCGTTCGCTTCCGAATAGGAATTTACCATTTCCCACGTGTTAATGAAACTCTCGAACCTCTCCGCTATCCTCTCGCTATCCTTCTTTCTTTTCGAAAGGCCTGAAACGTCCGCCGGGAAATCATATATGTGGATCGGTTGTATCAGGTGTTCCTCCGCCTTCTCCTCGAATATTCTGAAAACAATCTCGCCCCATGTCATTCCCTCTTCTGCCTCAACGCCAAGCTTTTTCGCGGTCTTGAGGGCCTCCTCCTTGTTGGTTTTTGTGAGGTCCTTGCCCGTGTATTTCTTTATCGTTCCCAGCATCGACATGCGTTTCCACGGGGTCTTGAATTCAAGGACCTGGCCCTGATAAACTATCCTTGTCTTCCCGCAGACTTTCTTTACAACGTGCTCTATCATCTTCTCGGTTACTTCCATGCTGTCCTTGTAATCTGCATAGGCGCACATGGTCTCCATCAGCATGAACTCCGGGTTGTGGGTCTTGTCTATGCCCTCGTTCCTGAAATCCTGGGAGAACTCGAATATCCTCTCGTAACCGCCCACTATAAGCCTTTTGAGATACATCTCGTTCGAAATACGCATGTATATCTTCATGCCAAGCGAGTGCAGGTGGGATTCAAAGGGTTTTGCGGAAGCTCCCCCGTATATCGGCTGGAGGATAGGAGTTTCCACTTCTATGAACCCTTGTCCCTTCAGGAACTCGCGCATTGATTCTATTATCATTCTCCTTTTGTCGAATATCTCCCTGACTTCAGGGTTCATGATAAGGTCAACATACCTTTGGCGATAACGAAGTTCCTTGTCCTTCAGGCCGAACCATTCCTTCGGGAGGGGAAGCAAGGATTTCGTTAGAAGTTCGAAGTCACTGACCCATATGCTCAGTTCGCCCTTCTCTGTTCTGATAACAAAACCTTTCGCCCCTAATATGTCCCCTGTGTTTATCATCTCATCGAAGAACCTGAATCTATTCCCCCTGATTGTTTTTTCCTCTATTATGAGCTGTATCTTACCTGAAAAATCCTCCATGTCGGAGAAGATAAGCCTCCCGTGTTTCCTTATGGAACGTATTCTCCCGGCGATGGCTGTTTTGAAATTCTTTCGCTTTTCCCCTTTTTTCAGTTTTGATAATTTCGAAATAATTTCCTTGATATCGTGCGTTTTTTCGTACCTTCGCTTGTAGGGGTCATCCGTTTTTCTAAGCTGTTTCAGCTTTGCCAGCCTCTCCTCCATCTCCGAAAGCGATTCCTTTTCGCTCAAGATTCCACCCATATACTTCCGAAATAACCCTCGAAGTTTTTCGCAATCGAGGGAGATCGAATTAACACGTTCGCCTCGTGGTTCTTGTCGATCGAATAGTAGCTCCAGTTCGTGGAGCCTATAATAACTATCTTTGAATCTATTATTATAAGTTTTGCGTGGGTTGTCACGTCTTTGGAATCGTATTTCACTTCGACACCCATGTCTTTCAAAATGCTCAATACTGGTTTCTCGGTGGGTGTCTGGTCGGTTATTATCTTGATGTCAACGCCCCTTTCAGCGGCTTCTTCCAGATCGAAAAAGAGCATATGTCCACGGCTGTCAGGATACTCAGGGTAGTAGTTGATGCTGTACATTATGACCTTTATTGAAGAGTTGGCTGAATCGATTAGGTTTTGGACTGTTTGAAAGTATTCCCTGTCCGTTACCGGAATCGCCTGGTTCTCCCCTATCTCCGCGGGGATTTTCACAGGTGAGAGGAAAGATCCTAGGACAACACCAAGCAAAAGAACCGCTGTCAAAACCGTGATTTTCGCAAACAAATGCATAAAAATAATATAAATTATGATATTAAAAAATAATTACAAAAATTTATTAACTGTAAGACAATATTTATATATTGAGTTTTCAGGGGGTTTTCAATGAGGGAGAAGGTCTTAAAAACGAATTTGTTTTTATGGGCAGTTCTAATTTTTGTTATTTCCGTTTTTTTGTTATTTCCCGGATCAGCTATAGACAGCGTCGGGGGGAACTTCACCGTCACGCCGAAAAACATTTCCTTCAACTGGACGCTGGGAGCCATCAACATAACATCAAACGTCAGCGACAGCTTTTTCAGGATACAAAACGAAAGCACAGGCATACAGCCTCAGTACTTCAATGAGGACAATTACAGTGCTGGAGATTATGATGGCTACGATTCGGACAAGATAGAGATCTGTTTCACAAATGGGATGGCATTCGTTGTCCAGAATGCTTCGAGCGGGACT
>JAZGEG010000029.1:0-3728 GCA_036478655.1 Candidatus Aenigmatarchaeota archaeon
CCTCGGTTTCAAAAAAGTCCGGACGAAATCAGGCTTCACCCTCAATGTCTCCAAAGTCGCGCTCGATTGTGATTACATGATTTCCCTCCCTGTCATGAAGACGCACTGCATCAGAAACATCGGGATCACAGGAGCGCTCAAGAACAACTTCGGCCTGCTGTCAGCGAAGGACCGGATCCTCCTCCATTCGGTCGGCGGGCTCCCCTTCAGTGCTGTCAGGAAGATACTCCGCGACAAGAGCGAGAAGCCCGTGAAACTCATGAAGAAAATTCTCAGGATCAAGAGGGACATAAACCTCGCGATAGCCGAGCTCAATGTTATAAGGAAGCCTGATCTCTTCATAGTGGACATGGTCGACACCCTTGTAAAGGCGAACGAAGTCCGCCACGGCGGGATCCAGAAACACGTGGGCCTCATGTTCGCGGGGAAAGACCCCGTATCCCTTGACTGTTTCGGCCTCGAAATCCTGAAGAAGTTCGATCCGGGGCTCAAGGGCAAAAAACCTGAGGATATCCCGTCCATAAACTACGCCCTCCGCCTTGGGGTCGGGAAAAAGGAATTTAAAAAAGTGAAAATAAATGATTAATTATGAACGCCCGCGTTCACCTTCTGGTTTCAGGACAGGTCCAGGGAGTGTTCTTCAGAACGAACACCAGGCATGCAGCGAACGAACTTGGATTGAAGGGATGGGTCAGGAACCTCCCGGACGGGATGGTCGAAGTGGTGGCGGAGGGGAGGAAGCCCCTGCTCGATAAGCTGATAGAGTTCTGCAGGAAAGGACCTGAGGGAGCGAGCGTGGAAAACCTCGAAATAAAATGGGAAGAATTCAAGAACGAGTTCGGGGGTTTTGATGTCAGATTTTAGAATTTAGTTTTTTTTCTTCGCCTATTTTGCGTGAATGATATATAAAGTCTTTCAATATTTCAGGATGAATTTCTTCTAACATTCCTTGCTTCTCGGCATTTTTGAGCATTGAATATGTCAATTTTCTCCATCCACTATCTCCCATATGTGCCACAGAAAATCCCAAAACAATTTTACCTTTATTGTTGTCTATAGCTTTATTATGTTCTATAATTTCACTATCAACATCTCCTTCAATGTAATTGTCTATTTCAATATATTTTACATCTTCGGCTTTAAACGATGATACAAGTAAAGATAAAGGTCCAGAACTATTTGGGTATTGTGTAACTTTTCCTATTCTATTTCCGTGGTAAAATATTTCCAGTCCTTTAACAAAATGTGGATTGTTCGCAAGAGAGCTAAGTTGTTCCATGTAGCTTTTGAAATCCAATTTTTTGATATTCGAACTCATATTTCCTCTCAATTTGCTGGTTTTTAACTTTTAGTATGCATGTGAAATTATTTAAAGGTTATTGAAAATTAGACTGTTAAACCCCGTACTCAACTATCTCCCCTTTGCCTCCGGGGATGAACTTCTGGAACTCATCCATGGGGATCTTCTCTATCCAGACCTTGTCCTCGGGGCTCGCCTTTATCAGGATCTTGTTCTTTATCTCCCTTGCGAGGTTTGATCCTTCCACATCGCCTGGCTTTACGGTGACGAAGTATTCCGTTTGCTTTCTGATCGGCATGACAGGCCCTGCTATCACCTCGACCTCTTCGCTCTCCCTGTCTATTTTCACCCCGATTGCTATCTTCAACTCAACATCCCTGAACCACTCTCTCTGCCCGTAAATCATGAACGATCCCTTGGGTAAGTATTCCCCGGTCGGGGGTTGCTTGGAAACCTGGTCTGGCCGGACCGCATATACATCGACCGTTGCGAGACCGGATGTCCATGCCTTTGAATACGCGGCCGTGAATTCCGCGGCCTCTTTCTTTGCGTAATTCGAGATTTCCGAGTCCCCTGATTTAATGACAACAAACGAGGAGCCCTGGATGTCCGAATGGAAAACCATGTCGTTGGGTTCGGAATATTTCTTGACCAGGACTTCGTTCGAAGTCGCGTCCTTCCCACCAGCTATCATAAACTCGTCGCTCGACCTGAACCACCTGAACTTCTCGAACCACTTCTTCCGCTTCTTTTCGACCTTGACCGGCTTCTCCACCGTTTCGATTTCAGGTTCCTCCTCCATTTTTTTCTTCGTATCCTCCATCGCTTCGTAAACACCGGCTATTTTCTTTTTAGCGTGCTTGGATCCCTCGTAATAATCCTCCGCGTTCTCCTCGACCGATTTCCTGAAATCCAGCTCTATATCCTCCCCCTCGAGCTCGATTATCACTTTTCCCTCGTGTTCCATGATCTCCTTTATCGCCTCTGCTTCCGGCGTGTTCTCCGATTTTACCCTGGATTTTATCTCCTCCCATGCCAGGCCTGAGGATTTTGCGCGGTTTATCCCGTCCAGAACCCCCTCCACAGTCCCGTAATGGGAATAGATAATGTCCGCTTTCGATCTCTTTTCCTTCCTTTTATCGGTCCACTTTTCCATCGCCTGTTCCTGGGTTTCAAGGATCCTCTCCACCTTCTCTTTATGATCCTCCTTCGCTTTCTCCTCGGTTTCCTCCGCAACCTTTATCTGCTGTTCCGAGAAAAATTCATCCAAGGCCTCCGAGAAATTCCCGGTTTGTTTTTTAATTGTTTTATCCTCCACGCCTTCCATGGAGAACGGAGAAACGAAGTTATCGTAAACCGTTGGCTGGAGAGAGAGGTTGTCAAGCCCGTTGATCGTGTTGAAAAGCGAAATCGAAAGATTCAGTCCCATCCTGTTCGAGGGTTCATCCTCGCTTAGTTTCAGGCGGGAACATATCTCCTTCGCGTAAACATGGCCGAAACCGAACCCCGCAGCGAGGACCGCTATTATTTTTTTGTCGAATTTCCCCAGGAACTCCCTGAAGTAATCGAAATTCACAGCGAAGGGGTTTATCTTGGCGGGAGGGTATTTGTATTGGATTTTCGGTTTGAGGTCGCGGTCCTTCCACCTCTGGATATACAGGGGCATGATTATTTTGTAATCATTATCGCAGAGTATGAGGTTCCCGTCAGAGAAGAGCTCGATTATCAGTATGTTTTTTTCCGTCCGCACCTCAACGATCCGGTCGAATTCGTGCTGGCGGATTCCGAGGATTTTCGAGTTGTTCATGTGCTTTCTGAGGAAGAGGCAGAAATCCGGGGGTTTCATGGGGGAGGGTTTTTTGTAGGTTGTGAGGAATATCTTGTTCTTGTCCACGTAAAGCCATTGGTTCCCCTTGTTCTTCACGAAAACCTCGAAGAGGAACTGGTGGGATTTTTTCTTGTCCAGTCTGTATTCGTACTGGTAGATTTTTCTTACAATCCCTTCCACGAGCGTATCCTTCAGTTCCTTTACCAGGAATCTCAGGTCAAGCGAGGTTATTTCGGATTTTTCCATGTTTATTAATTGTTCGTTTGAATTAATAGATTTATTTTCAGGCGCTGTATAATATGCCTTTAAAATTCTTACTCCCAAATAATCAAATTCTCTAGATGTGGTCATATGCCTGATTTTCCAATACCGGAGGAGGAATTCGAAAGAATTGCTGGCCCAGATTTCAACTTCCGTATAAGAGATTTCGTGGAACTTTCCAAAAAAATCGAGGAGCTTTATGGTCCCTGTGTCCGTACAGAAATAGGTGAACCTGGGTTAAACCCGCCGAGATTCTGCGATAAAGCCCAAAAAGACTCGATAGACAGACGTGATCAAGTAGTATACTGCAGTCCTCACACAGGACTGGATGGGCTGAAG
>JAZGEG010000030.1:0-3988 GCA_036478655.1 Candidatus Aenigmatarchaeota archaeon
TTTGCATCGCAGTTAACGGCTTTTGGAGGTCTCTAATCAAGCAGCCCGCCCTTGCACAAATCAATTACCACCATGAGCACAGCCACGAATATGACCACGTTCCCTACCGTGTCGAAGGGCTCCGGGAAGGTTTGCGTAAGCGCCTGGAGTTTGACGATTCCCCCTATCACCGCCGCGACCACGCCTGCGGAGGCGACCTTGTAAGGTCCTTTAAGGAGTCTCGCTGCTTTGTCAAGGACTTTCGCGATCTTGTCAAGGGTCGTGGACTTCGCCATGTTTAAATTTTGGTCAAGGTCGGTTATATTGTTATCTGTTTAAGTTTTTGCTTGAACATTCCGTGTTTCAGAACTTTGAAAGGTCTTTTTGTGTCTGGGGTTTTTGTTTTTCTGATTCGAGGTTTTTTCTCTTGTCCAGCCATTCGCAGAAAGCGCAGTCTTTCGAGGGTTCGGGTTTGTCCCCGAGGAAGCATTCGGCAGCGTCAAGGAAGATTTTTTCGCCCCTGTTCCTGTCCACAGGGACTTTCACGGTGTCGGGATTGAAAATCACGTTGTGTTTCTCGTCCACCCCTATAGGGTGGTAGAACACGAGGATTGCGAATTCCGCTGGAGGGAGCGAGTTCTTCTCCAGCAGGAAGGAGTATATGTCCATCTGGTGCTGGTAGTATTCATGGGTGTTCTCTTTTCTCGGGAAGCCGCGTGTTTTGAAGTCCAGAGGGGCGTAAAGCCCGTCGCTCGTCACGAAGAGATCGTCAAGGGCCCCCATTAGAGTTATCCCGGTCTTTTCGTCTTTGTAACGGAGGCCGCGAAAGTTGTTTCTCCACGTGTCTAATTTCTCGGTGTCCTTGAAAAGGTGTCCTTCGAATTTCCATTCAAGTTCCTCGGGAACCGAGTTATCAGACCTGTGCCTGTCGAAATGTTTTTTGAGTACAAGGTCCATCCCCGAAGGGAGGCTCGGGAACGGGGAGGAAGGCCTTCTTATCTTTTCATTGATGTGTAGCCAGAAACAGTGCGGACATTGCAGGAAGAGGGATATGGTGGACGGGGAAAGCTTCTGGGGTTTCATAATGATGAATATGCAAAGGAAGCTTAAAAACTATCCTGAACGAATTATAATCATGGAATATGAAAAAGAACGCGATGCAAACTTTATGATAATACTTCTGCTCATTTCAGTCATACTTGCCCTGTGGTTCGGGTCATCGCTCAGGGCATTCGAAAATTTCGGGGCAGCGTTTTTCATAGCAATGCTGATAGCGGTATGGCTCGTGAGCATGAATGCCGGGAAGTTCATAAAGAAATCCAGAAAGGGGAATTAGGGCCGGGCCCTGAAAAAATTAAATTATTTAAAGCTGCAATTATTATATAAAAAATGGAAACTAAAGAGATAAAATTGGCGGATCTGAACCCGAAGGAATTCATAGAACGGAAAGTCGGGGAGATTTCTTCTGCTGTTGGAAGCGGTTTAGCGATAAATGCGCTGTCCGGCGGTGTGGATTCCTCGGCCGTTACCATGCTGTGCCACAAGGCCCTGGGTGACAGGCTCAAGACCTATTTCATCGAGAACGGCCTCATGAGGGAGGGAGAGCCAGAAAAGGTTGCTTCCTTGTTCGAAAAACTGGGCGTTCGCGTGGAAATAATTGATGCGAGAAAGGAATTCTTCAAGGCCCTGAAGGGCCTGACGGACCCAGAGGAGAAAAGGGAAGCGATCACACAAACGTTCTACAGGGATATATTCAGAAGTATAGTGGAGGAAAGCGGAGCGAAACACCTTCTCCACGGGACAATTTACACGGATGTGGAGGAGACAGTGGCCAGGATCAAAAGGCAGCACAACATACTCACGCAGCTGGGGATCGATACGGAGAAGACGTTCGGATACAAGGTTCTCGAGCCCCTGGTCGAGCTCAGGAAGCCGGCTGTCAGGGAAGTCGCGAAGGCCCTGGGGCTGCCGGAGGAGGTATACAACAGGATGCCTTTCCCCGGACCTGCTTTGACGGCGAGGGTGCTGGGAGAGGTCACGCCGGAAAGGATCGAGCTCGTCAGGAAAGCGACCAAGATCGTGGAGGAAGAACTTTCAGGCACGGAAGCGTTCCAGTATTTCGCAATTCTCCATTCAGATAAGGTTACCGGAATGAGGGAAGGCAAGAGGGATTACGGCTTTCAGATGGAGGTGAGGTGCTGGGACACAGAGGATGCTGTGACCGCTTCGCCTACAAGGCTTTCCCATGATATCCTGGAGAAACTGGCAGAGAGGTTAACGGGAGAGGTTCCGGGAGTTGTGAGTGTCACTTACAACATAACCAAGAAACCTCCGTCAATGATGGAAGTCGTCTGATTGATTTTCTATCATCGTTTTTAATTTTTTTCCTTTAATATTGTCAATGCAAGAGACCATCGTTGGCCTTCCGTAACATTTCTTCAAAATATTTCTTCCTGGATAATATTTCATTAAATGTATGCTCATTTTCTTCTGTCCAAAGATTTAGGCCTATCCTTTCCATGCCGCATTTAAACCTTTCTACACCTAAGGTTCTTCTTTCCTCACCATACATAAAAATTTTGGTTCCTTCTTCGCTAATTATTGGCAAACCATGCTCTTTGCAAAATTTATCGAGGTGATCAAAGTCGTATACCTGGGGAATGGCTATTTCTTTGTAATTAAAATATTCGACCTGTGGAACCAGGAGCTCATGAATGGCCAATATCCCATTTTCTAATTTAAGGGACATAAAAATTTCATTGCAGTCACCATTGCACCAGTACTTCCTGCCTTCAACGTAAGGGAAAGCATCCCTATTGCAATCTTCTTTCTTCTGGTAAACAATAATATGGTAATTGTTTTCGTGACTTGATTGGGAGGTGTTTAAAATTTTAAATTGTCTTCCTCGCATTCCCATTCCTATTTATTAGTAATAATTCTTTTAACTCTATTCCCCGAAAATTAGATCCTTTATTCCCGAAAGGTCGTCCAGGGAATTGAGCTTGATCTTGTCTTCGGACAGGGTGTACAGAACGTTGTCTATGTAGAGCGAGCGCTTGACGGATTTATCATATCTCGGGTAGTAATACTCTTCCTCCTGGGTCTCGTTTTCTTGGTGAGTGACCTCTCCTTTGAAAACGAATCCGTCTTCCAGGTTGATTTTGAAGACCTGCGCCCCGTCCGTGTATTTCACGTCCCTCCATCCCTTGTCTTCGCTCCAGTCAGAGACCCTTGCGGGTATGACCAGGAGCTCTTTGTTCTTATTGAAAAGGAATGCTTTGTGGTCCTGGAGAGCGTAGGAATGCGAACCTTTCCCTCCTATCACGTACTTCGATATCTCCTTCGGGTTCCCGACATCGGTGACATCGAAAAGTGAGAGTTTCACGCCGGTCGTTATAACTCTTCCCCCTTCAATCTCCTCTGTTTCCATCCCCACCCCTATCAAATGGCTGTCGTCGTAGGGGTGCAGGTAATCGGAGTATCCGGGGATCTTCAGCTTCCCCAGGACTGCGGGACTGGCGGGATCGGAGAGGTCTATCACGAACAGGGGATCCACCCTTCTGAACGTGACCATGTACCCCCTGTCGCCCATGAACCTTACGGAATATATGCTCTCATCCTCCGCGAGGTTCTCCAGGCTTCCGGCTATGTTCATGTCCATGCCGAGGATGTACACGTGGTTGAGGGTCTTGCCTCTCATGCCCCCGACCCATCCAGAGGTTGTGGTGGCGATCCTGAAGTAACCGTTGTGTTCGTCCATGGAGAACTGGTTGAGAACATTACCGGGGACGCTTCCCCCTGCCTTGTATTCTATCTCACCGTTCGATATCAGGATCCTGTGGACCGAGCTTCTTTCGAGGTCCTTGCTTATCTGGGCATAATATTCCTGCATCTTTTTTTGGATGTCCTCCATAAAACTTGCGGATCCCTCCGGCCCGAGGGATTCTATGTACTCCATCAACATGTTGCTTATGGAATTCATCTTCTCTTGGTAATCCTCATCCGAGTT
>JAZGEG010000031.1:0-3501 GCA_036478655.1 Candidatus Aenigmatarchaeota archaeon
GATTTGAGGAATTTGCGGAAAAGCAAACCGAACTTCATTTGTTTTCCAATTCTCCCCTTCCACTTACTTTCATATTCTTTCAGAACACCTTCACTGAAATCGTTGAACCTGAACGCCTTTTCTACAATACGTGCAGCGATCCTCGCACACGTTAAACCGTATATCACTCCCCCACCCGACCACGGCTTGACCTGCCCCGCCGAACCCCCAATCAGCAAAACCCTTCTGGAATAACTCTTCCTAACAGGCCTCACAGGTATCAAACCGGCGAATCTTTCATAATCCTTGATACCGAAGAACTTTTCCAAATCTTTAAATTTAACATCCTTTCCCCACACCCCGTATTCTGTTGATTCCCCCCTTGGGATTTTCCAGAAAAAGCCATCCCTGAGCAGTTTCTTATCGAAGTACATGCCAACATTATTCGAACGGTCCTCTTCCCTAACAACCCCTATCAACCCCTTCACACTTTCCTTCCTTCCAGAAATCTTCCCCACGATAGAGTCAGGGCCATCACACCCGATCACCATTTCCCCCTTCACTTTGCCTTTGTCCGTATCGATTTCGACAAAATCCTTCTCCACCGTTATTTTTTCCACTTTACAGTTAAGCCTAATCTCCGATCTCAGGAACTCCGATAATTTTTTGTCGAATTTTGCACGATTGATAACATATGCCGCCTTCTTTTTCCTAAGAACCAGCTTACTCCTCTTCGAATGCAATACGGCGGAATCCACTACGTTCTCTATCACACCCCAGTTTTCTATATCAGGAAAAAACCCCATGATATTCCTCGATATCAGGCCGGAACATTTCACGGGCTTCCCTATTTCCCTGTCCTCCTCCAGGACAACTACCCGATACCCCATATCCTCGCAGAGCTTTGCCGTGTACAAACCGATTGGCCCTCCACCAACAACAACGACATCGAACATATTAAGATTTAATATGCACCATTTTTATAAACCCGATCTGAATAGAATAGATATGAATTACAGAATATTGCTTGCAGTACCCTTGATTGTACTTCTCATATCCTTCGCCATCCTGATTAACCACTACAACCAGACGGGGGAGTGGTTCGAGAGATCGATCGAGCTGAAAGGAGGAATGCTCATAACGATTAGCACAGAGGAAAGGCTCGATATAACCAACATTGAAGACCAGTTAAAGGAAAAATTCCAACCGATCAATGTGAGGGAGATAAGGTCTTTCGAAGGTTACGGGACGATAATAGAGACTTCGAGTGAGATAGAGCCCGATGAACTACTTTCAGAACTCGCTGCACTGGGGGTGAACACAGAGGATAACTCAATCGAATCCATCGGCCCCTCCCTAGGGATGACGTTTTGGTTGCAGGCCCAGATCGCAATAATAACAGCTTTCATCTTCATGGGGATAATAGTTTTCGTTATATTCCGGACACTCGTCCCGTCAATCGCGGTAATAATGTCCGCTATGTCCGATATCCTGATCACCCTTGCACTTATGCAGGTTTTCGGGATTGAACTTTCCCTCGCCGGTCTTGCCGCGCTTCTCATGCTCATAGGTTATTCCGTCGACACGGACATAATGCTCACATCGCGATTGCTTAAAGAATCCGAGGAAAAAACGCTAAACGATAAACTAAAACGTGCCCTGAAAACAGGACTGACGATGACGCTCACATCCATAGGGGCGTTGGTCGCACTTCTTTTGTCCGCGATATCCCCTGTCCTGTCGCAGATAGCGATGGTCCTGCTCATAGGTTTGGTGTTCGATATAATGAACACATGGCTCATGAATTCCGTTATACTTAGGTGGTACTGCGAAAAGAGGGGATTGATATAATGTTGAAGTATTGGAGACTTTGGTTGCTGCTGATAATGGTGATTGCAGGTGCAATGGCGATAGGGTTGAAGCCGCAGTACACCGGGGTTCAGATAGTATATGTTTATGAGGATTCCCCGGCTAAAGGAACCTTCCAGCAGGGGATGATAATATCAGAGGTCAACGGGGAGAGAATTAGCAACTCGGACGAATGGAATTCGATCGCGAAAGATTACAGTGGTGATATCAAACTGAAGGTAGACAGAAAGGATTACAAATTTTTCGTTAACAAGAGCGGCATAGGGATAGACGTAATGGAAATCGATAAGCTGAATATCGATTTCGGCCTTGATATAAAAGGAGGAACGCGCATCCTATTGAAACCGAAGGAAAACGCCTCTTCCCAGATGCTTGAACAGATCATTGCCACTCTCCAGACCAGGGCGAACATATACGGGTTGCGGGAGATACGATTCTTCCCAGTCAGGGGAATCGGAGGAGACTATTACGTCCAGATAGAGGCCGCAGGACTGGGAAGGGAAATCGTTGATACCCTGCTTTCCAAACAGGGCAGTTTCGAGGCGAAGATAATCAAGCCCGTTTTCCTCAAAGACAGCAAAGGGACATTCGACCTCGGAGAGAACAAATACGATATAGAATATCTCGGGAACGGGACGATAACCCTGGACAACCTAACTCTCCGCCTAAACGACACGTTCGCTATGGACAGCGTGAATTTTGAATTTTTGAATGTTACAGAGATGGAAAATGAACTGATTTTTCTGGGGGCATCCTACAAGGGGGAGGATATAGAACTCGTTTACACGGATGCCCAGCACTCGGGGATGATACCAAGAAGTAATTTTTTCGAGTTCTACTTCGGAATACTCGTTTCGGAGAAAGGATCGGAACGATTTGCGAAGATAACCTCGGGGATCCCTTCACAGCTCGATTTAAATTCAGGTGAATACTACCTCAAGGATTCGCGGATTCTCCTTTACCTTGACAACCAGCTGGTTTCAGACCTGAGGATAGCCTCGACTCTGGGAGGAAAGATTTACACCACGCCCCAGATAACGGGTTCCCGCGAGACAAAGGAGGCCGCTCTGAAAGAGAAGATGAACCTCCAGACCATCCTTAGGTCCGGGGCGCTTCCAGTTAGTCTTGAAACGGTTTCGGTTGGTGTGGTATCCCCGACACTGGGAAGCGGTTTCATTATCTCTGCGCTCTACGCGGCCGGTTTCGCAGCGATAGCGGTCATAATCATAACCTTCCTGCGTTATCGGAAGTTCAGGGTGACGCTCCCCCTGGTTCTCACGGGTTTTTCAGAAGTGGTGATAATACTCGGCATAGCGGCGAACAACGACTGGTTCATATGGGGTCCTGTTTTGATTATAAACTTCCTTTTGATAACAACGGCGTGGTTGAAGAAATACGAGATAGACCCAACCGCATGGTTCGGAGCGCTGCTCATACCCCTGCTTGGGCTTCTCACGTGGACGATCGATCTGCCCGCGATTGGGGGAATAATAGCAGCAATAGGGATAGGGGTGGACAACATGATAGTCATAGCCGATGAAACGCTGGCAGGGAGGAAGGAGAAGAAAATCCTTTACACTATCAAGGAAAAGATCAAGCGCGCGTTCTTCATAATCTTCGGCTCGGCATCCACAACGATAGCAGCGATGGTTC
>JAZGEG010000032.1:0-5096 GCA_036478655.1 Candidatus Aenigmatarchaeota archaeon
CGAACAGGGAAGAGTTGGTATCTTCATTATCAACATAAATTTCCTTCGTGTCTCCGGAAACATTAAGAGTTACGGTTGTCGAATCTCCCAGAAAATTTCCAACGGTTATGTTCAGGTTATTGCTCACGCTTTCCGTGACCAGCCATAAGGCGTGGAGTTCGAATTTTCTCTCCTTGGTTATATTCATCGCAAAATCCGTGAAGTTAATAAGCGTATTTACAGGTTTCGAAACGTTCAAACCGAAGTTCAAAACCCTTGGATATTCGTTTTTTATGTTCTCGAAAAGATCCTCGATACTCTCCCCTGCGGGAGGGTTTACATATGGAGGAGAGAGGTATGATGCAATTCCTATGTAAAACACTAGAATAAAGAAAAAAGATCCTGTAAGGAAAAACTGCCCTTTTTTTCGCGTATTTCTCTGCATTCTACCACCACATATAAAGCTTTACCTCGAAAGGTTCGTATTCATCATACCCTGAAATTACGTAAACTGAAAGGATTATGTTATCCGAATCATAATATTCCCCCGTACAACTTCCGCTATAATCGCATATCATTATTGAATGATTGTAGCCAGGGATTTCTATTTTCGAATTCAGGGTTTCATAGTCCCTGTTCACGGTATAATTCCTCAGTTCGTTTCTGTTATCAAGTTCTTTCAGTATCTCGTATCCTACTGAACCGAGTTCTGTTTCAATCGTTACGGACTGTATACCTCCTCCCAGTGTTAGGAGGAAAGAGAGGAGCATGATAACAGCAAAAGCGCTTTCCAGAGTTCTCCAAAATCCCTTCATAAACTTTCACCTCATGATACAGTATGACGACATAGGTTTCACCCATGTCCTTTGAAACCTACCACACCGCAACTGTTATGTTCGCGATTTCCAAGGTTTCGAATATTTCCCTTCCCATTTCTTTCGAATTGACGTTGAGGGGGCCCGAAGGTATAGACTTCCCGTAATCTATATCCGTATCCCCTCCCGGCATATCCACCTTTATCATGAAATCCTCGTTCAGACCGAGGGAATCCCTGAACACATCGTAGTTCATGTTATTCATCTCGTTTATTTTCGTGAGGGATATCATGGTATTCCTCTCAAAGACCCAGGGTATCGTCAGATTCGAGGCGGAGATACCGAACGTCCCGGAGCAGTTCATAGTTTCGTTCACATCCGCGATCTGAATTCTGAAGTAATTGAAACCGTTCGTCAGGTTGGCCTGCCAGTAGAGATTATCCCCTGAAATCCTGCACGGGAGGAGTTCGCTGCCTGAAAAAACCTTTGTTGAATTCTTCTCCCCGTGGTACCAGATCGAACTGGTGTTGAGAATCCCGTTATTCACAGCACCCGGAGAATCACACTTAACGGGGACCTCGTAGACATCCACCAGAAGGAAGTCCATTATTTTGCCCCTTTCCATCCTAGCCGCGATCTCGAACTGGTTTTCGCTCTTCTCGAAAAGCGTCAGGTAAAACGAGAAAGACCACCCGACAAAGATTATAAATACGAATATCCCCACAATCCAGTCTATGTCCATAATTAAATAATGTACGAGACCGAATAAAAATTAGACACAGCGGGTGAAATAAATCTGTAAAAGATAGTAATCCAAAATTCCCAGTTCTTCTTTCATTTTATTTAAATACCAATCAACATTTACGATGGCAGAAGCAATTTGAATCCTATCATTATTTGTAACTTTATATTTTTTTCCACTCTGTCTCTTAATCAATTCCAAGCCTGCTGTGATATGCTTTCCGCTATCTGCAATTTTATTGAACATGTCCTCTAAATCAGTATGGTAGCTTTTAGCTTTTTCATTAAAGATATTACTCAAGTTATTGGAAATGGTACAATATTTTATGTGCTTTTTGGAACAAAATTCGCGAAATTCACGCGGTTTTTCTGGAACGAGCGGATAAATACTAATAAACATATCAGAATCCAGTTCGGGAAAAGAAGTTACAGGAACACCATCAGTAGGTTCTTTAAGGTAAATTTTGATATCTTGCTGAACAGGACCACCATAACGCCTGGATTTCTCTGCACGCGCCATAATTAAAGCACGAATCAGGGGCTTAAAAAACAAATATAACACTGTTATACCCTTAATACCAACCGATTTCAACATAAACATTTAAATACTACTTCCATAAATTAAACAAAAACAAACACACAGAGAGGATTTTAATTTGGAGGTGTTTTGATGGCAAGGAAAAAGAAATACTACCTTATGAAGAGAGGCAGCAAGGTTTCAGTGTTTACAGGAAGATCCCCAAGACAGGCTGCTTTGAAGGCAGCTGCCAGGGGTTACTCGGACATCAGACTCAGGGAAAGAGGAAGGAGAAACAAAGACAAGACATACACAATCCACGTCTTCAATGGAAATGTAAAGACAGTGGATGCCCCTGAGAAGAGGCCAGCTTGGCTTCCAGCAAGGATCAAGAAGGCATTCGTGAGAAAAAAGGGAATCGATAAAATCAACAAGATTTAATTTCTTTTTAAGGCCTATTCCTTTTTGGGCCTTGTGTTTTATTTTTGTTTAGCTCTTGGAACATTCACCAGCAGATCCCGTCAAAACCGGAAACCCTGTTCCTGTCGAGAATTCTTCTCCCCTCTAGAATGACCTTGCCCTTCATGGCCCCGAAATCCTTCTCGCTCAGGTCCTTGAACTCCTTCCATTCGGTCACAATCAGGCAAGCGTCCGAATCCCTTATCGCTTCTTTCGCGTTTTCAGCGTATTCTACATCCGGGAAGACTTTCTGCATGTTATCCTTCGCCTTGGGATCGTACGCCTTGACCTTCGCCCCCTTCTCTAGGAGTTTCGAGATTATCGGGACGGATGAAGCCTCCCTGATATCATCTGAATCAGGCTTGAAGGCAAGACCGAGAACGCAGACCGTCTTGTCCTTAAGATCCCCCACTTTCTTTTCAAGCTGCTCCACCAACACAACTTTTTGGCGAAGGTTGAGATCGTGAACCTCCTGAAGGAGCTTAGGGTCATATCCGGTTTCCCTGCCCTTTCCTATGAGCGCATCAACATCCTTGGGGAAGCACGACCCGCCGTAACCGCACCCGGCGTTCAGGAACTTAGGAGAAATCCTCCCGTCCAGACCAACGCCTTTCATGACATCATAAACATCTATCCCCAGTTTCTTGCAGATGTTTCCGACCTCATTTGTGAAAGATATCTTGGTTGCAAGCAAGGCGTTGCTGGCGTACTTGATCATCTCCGCTGTTTTCAGATTCGTCCTCAGAGCAGGGGCTTTGAAATTCCCGTAAAGTTTTTCGATAACATCCCCTGATCTCCTGTCTGTCTCTCCTATCACAACCCTGTCGGGCTTAAGGAAATCCTCCATCGCTTTACCTTCCTTGAGGAATTCCGGATTCATGCACACCCCGAAATCCTCCCCTGCCTTCTTCCCGGAGGATTTCTCAAGGTTAGGGATCACGACCTTCTCTGTCGTTTCCGGAACCACAGTGGACTTCACAACAACAACATGATACTCCTTCTTTCCCTTCAAAACCTCCCCAATCTGTCTCGAGACCTCCTCTATGAATCTCAGGTCTATCGATCCATCCTCTTTCGAAGGCGTCCCCACAGAAATGAAACTGACCTCGCTGTTTTCAACCGCGTTTTTCAGATCAGTTGTCGCCCTGAATTTCCCCTCTTTCAGCACCTTTTTCAGATAATCATCCAGAAGCGGTTCGTATATGGGAGAATTCCCTTTATTGACCTGTTCCACCTTCTCCCTGTCAATATCTACGCACACGACTTCATTTCCCTTAACCGCGAAGCCCACGCCGGTGGAAAGCCCGACGTAACCCGTTCCTATGATCGATATCTTCATGCTATCACGTTATTCCTTTAATTCGGGGTTTATAAATTTATAGTTTTACCCAAATTATTGCACATTTTATCCGCATTTTCACACTCTTTGAGTTTAAAAAATTTACGATACAATCTGAATTATGGCAATAGAGAAACTCGCGATACTTGACGTAGGTAACACCCTCGTTAAAGGACACTATATATGGAAGTTTGCCCAATACCTGAAAGACGAAGGTCATTTCAACCCACGATTTTTCGATGAAATGGAAAAGGCCTTGGGAAATTACAGCAGAATTTGTCCCTGCGCAAGGGAAGATTTTCACTACATGGAACTTGCAAGCGATTCTGTAAATTTTTTCGGCAATGGAATCAAGGGAGAGAAAAAAGATGTGATAGAAGAAATGGGAAGAGAGTGTGTAAGGATTCATTCAGATAAAAAATTACCATTCACAAACAAATTGACCAAATATCTCAACGATAAGGGATTTCTAACATTGGCGATAAGCCTCGCTCCGATGGATGTAATTTCACCCTTTTGTGAAGACGTGGACATACAGGGAGCCATAGCAACGACTTACAAAACTGGTAATGGTTTTTATACAGGAGAAGTGGATGAAACGTATGCAGGGTATAGAAAATTAGATGCGGTTGTAAATTTCTTAAAAGAACATGGCCTTAGCGAAGATGTTATGAAAAATTCTGCAGGTTTTGGGGATTCCATTAACGATGATTTTTTGTTTTTAGTAAGATACCCATTCGCGTTATACCCCAGTTGCAGGCTAAAAACAAGAGCAGGAGTAGCGAGGTGGGATATACTTGAGGGATATGCTGATTTTGATGTCACTGAAAAAGTAAAGGAACGATTAGAAAAGAAATAAACTACAGTCCAATTACTTTAACCGAACAGTTCCCTGTATTCAGGAACGACGTCTTCCGAGAACTTGATTATCCCCTCGAACGTTTTCGGGTGCTTTATCATCTCCTCTATCACGCTGAAAGGGATTGTTGAGATGTGAACGCCGAGCTCCGCGACCTCCCTGACCTGCCTGTAGTTTCGCAAAGAAGCTGCTATAACATCCGTTTGTATTTTATATTTATTGAAGACATCGATAATCTTCCTCACCAGATCAACCCCGCTCACCACGCCATCATCGTCCACCATCTTCCCTTCCTTTCTGATTCCCTCAGCAGGAAAATAATCACCCTTCTCAAAATCAATTTTCAGTTTTTCCTTTCTTATCCAGTCATCAATCCTCCCCGCGAAC
>JAZGEG010000033.1:0-10807 GCA_036478655.1 Candidatus Aenigmatarchaeota archaeon
GAGTTTTGTGTTGGGGATGTATTTGCTGAGGTTTAAAATTCTCACCGCATTACCGCTGAACACATTGCTTCCCGAGACCATGGTAATTCGAGGGTTCATAGAATAGAATATTGAATCAAATTTATTAATTGATTGTGAAGTTTCGTTATTTCAGGGCTTCGTATATCTCTGTGAACAATTGTTTCAAGCTTATTCTGATATCCCAGTCGGGATAGTGTTTTCTTGCCTTGGAAATGTCAGAAATCCACCAGATATGGTCCGCCTTTCTCTCGGGTTTCAGGTCGTATTTCATTTTGTGGCCGGTAACTTCTTCTATTATGTCGAATGACTCAAGAAGCGATATCGAATTCTGTCTTGCTCCACCTATGTTGTAGGCTTCACCCGGTCTTGGTTTTTTGACATATGCCAGGAATAGTTTGGCAAGGTCCCTTGCATGTATCACGTCCCTGACCTGATAGCCGCCATAGCCATAAACATGAAGTGTTTCACCTGTAATAGCTTTCTTCACGAAGAATGGTTCCCAGTTGTGCATCTCGACCGCCCTAGCTGCTCCGCCAGTTATGCACCCCATCCTGAATGATGCAGCTTTCAGACCATAGAGTTTGGCGTATTCCTGGGTGTACAAATCAGCAGCTACTTTCGAAACGCCAAAGGGTGTGTGCATTATATGGTCTATCGAAAGGTTCTCGTCAAAACCGTTCCTGAACTTCTCATCAACCGGTTCGAATCTCTTTTCAACTTTTTTATATTCGAATTCGTTTGGTTTTTCCCCGTAAACCTTGTTTGTGGAGCAAAATACGAATGGTATTTCCGGGTTGTTATTACGAACGTTTTCCAGGAGGAAGAGCGTGCCCCATACGTTTATCTGGAAATCCTCGATTGGAATTTCTATCGATCTTGGATGTGAAGGCTGGGCTGCGGTGTGAATGATCGCGTCGGCCTTTTTTATCAGGGGTACTATTTTTTCATCCCTTATATCAATCTCATGGTTTTCGATGCTGTGTTCTTTCAGAATTTTTTCCATTATGTTCTTGGTGTTGCCATCTTTCCCGAATATCTTGCCACGCATGTAGTTGTCAACAGAGATCACCTCCCACCCCTTCTCCGAAAAGAGCCTGCAGCATTCAGATCCCACAAGCCCCGCTCCACCCGTGACTAGAACTTTCATTACATATCACCCTAAATATCTCTTCCTCAGTCTCTCGCTCTTATCAAACGTGTCCTTTGTTTTTTGTGTTTCGCCCCATCCTATGAGTTTTTCCAAGCCTTTGCGTATATCCCGTCTTGCTTTGAAATTTATATCTTTTTGTGTTTTTGACATGTCAGCAAAATCATGCCTGTTATCGCCTGCCCTGTATTCTCCCGTCATCTTCGGTTTAATATCGGAACCGAGTATTTCGATCAGAGTGTCTGCTATCTGGAGAACACTCACCGGCTTTCCTGTCCCTAAATTATATGTACCATAAGCGCTGTTTTCAACGACCTTTATGATGAACTCTTTAACATCATCTATGAATATGTAATCCCTTAACTGTTTTCCATCCTCGAAAACTATCGGCTGTTTCTTGTTCTTCAGCCTGTTCAGGAAAATCGAGCATACGCCGCTGTAAGGATTGCTTAAACTTTGTCTAGGTCCGTAAATGCTGAAGCCCCTGAAAACAAAAGTTGGGATTTTTAAAACAGACCCGAAATTCAGGGCTATCCTTTCGGTGTCGTATTTGGAGATGGCATAAACGGAAAGCGGATTAACAGGTTTGTCTTCCTTCGTCCCTACTGGTTCTGCATGCCCATTGCATGAGGGGCAATGTATTTCCCAGTCAGACCTTTCTAGTTGGCTTTTTTTCCTCAGTTCAGGGTAGATTATACCGCACTTTTTACACTTGTATGTCCCCTCCCCGTACACGGTTTTGGAACCCGGTATTATTATTTTTCGAATATTGTTTCGCAGTTCCTTTTTCTCCAGAAGGACTTCGTATAAATTTGAGGTTCCTATTGTATTGGTCTGGAGGTATTGCGAAGGTCTGTACATGCTCTGGTTTATTCCCACCGAGGCAGCTAGGTGTATAACTATTTCGACGCCTTTAAGCGCCTTAAACCAGTCCTTTTTGTTTTTCACATCACCCTTTATGAATTTCGCATCTTTGTTAAAATAATCGGGTTTCCTGTTGCCGTGCACTTGGTGTTCCAGATTATCGAGAACGATGAGATCATGATTTTTTTCTATCAAGCTATCAATTAGATGAGAACCGATAAAGCCCGCTCCGCCTGTCACCAATATTTTCATAGAGAATAATAATGGAATATTTATTTATTAATATTCCCTCCACGAATGCCTGCATTTCGTGCACCTGAAAAACAATGTCGGGGGCTCGTCAGTTGACCTGGTCTGCTGCATCCACCACACCGCTTCCTTGTTCCCGCATTTCGGGCAGATAACGCGGATCTTGGGGAGGGCTTCTTTTTTCTCCTCTATGATAACCACTTCGTCCAAAGGGTTTTTCTTAACATCTTCCTTGATTTCGATCGGCTTGTAATCCTTTATCTTGTAGCCGCATTTCCTGCAAACAAGAATCGTTTTGTTGTTTTCCTTTTTGGAAACGCATACCAATCCGCACTTGGGACAGAACTGCATGAATTCACCCACAAATTTACCTATATTCTTTGACCCTTAAATATATAAAGATAACCCCCGATAATCGCCACGATAATGACAATTACAAGGACTGTGTTCTTCACCACGAATGGGAATATGTATTCCGTGACTCCTATCTTCACCCATCCGAGATACGGGACTATCATTATAACTTTTCCGTGTATTTGCTCGGAATCTATATGTTTTTCGAATGAATGCTGGCCGCTGGTGGCGTCGCCTTTCGTTTGGAACGAGCCGTCCGGGTTTACCTGCTTGATCCTGTGGACTATGGGAATACCCCTCCCCTCAACGGAGAAAACTATAACGTCGTCTATTTTCAGGAAATCCGCGTAATCCTTGGGGTCTCGAACTCCTTGTATTATAAGGATATCACCCTGATAAAAAGCGGGAACCATGCTGTTTGATTCGACAGCAACCACAGGCATATCTGTCAAAAGGGCCTGGCCCAGGACGAGGTTTATGGCGAAAGCGAAGAATACTCCTAAAAACATGTAAAGGAAAGTTTCTGCTGTTCCCCCGAGCTTGATTTTCATAATCCCGTCCTTTTCATTCCATTGCATATGAGGTGAGCGACCCTCACCGGTTCCGGTATTAGTGAATTTACGGAGGTGAGATTTATAATCCTTTCGCTCGTGTGTTCGTCAATTCCGGCGTTCTGATAATATATTGTTTTCCTTCCCCTTAGAACCTTATTCTTCACTTCGAACTTCCGAACTTCCCCCGCTTTCTCTATGAGCTTCCATCTCTTTTCAGGATCACGGAATTTCGATAGGCTTTTCCTTATCGCCCGCATGTTTGGTTTTTCGCTTATGACAACGATAACGGGCAGTTTGGTCTTCTCGTGGAGAGAATTTATATCAACTATGTTGAATCCCCCGAACGTTACCCCGTCCAGCATTATTATCCTTAATTGTTCCTTGTGCTTGCTCATGTTTATCGCTTTCGCGATCTTCTCCGTCGCATCGGTTCCGTCAACCCGTATTTTTGTGGTTATGACTCCGTCTATCTGAATTCCGCCCCTGCATATCACTCCCGTAAGAAGCGTGTACTTGTCTTTAAAAGTGAAGGGGGCGTCATCCCATCCTATGATTCGGATTTCGGGTTTTATTGTCCTAAACATAACAAAATATGCCTATCTTCTGGAAACCCTTTTGAATTCCCTTTCGAAGTCCTTTGTCTGGTCGATTATCATCTGCGCTGCGTTGTCCATGATTTTTTTGGGGTTTTTCGCTCTAACTGTCAGCTTTGGTTCAGAAAGATACGGGTGTTCTATCATGTACGAGGCCTGCCTGCCCCCAGCCTTCCAGATATTCTCCCTCAAAAGGTTGAGGAATGTGTGCGTTTCTCCCCGAACCTCAAGAATCATCTTCTCATTACCATTCTCCAAAGCCACCAATTTCATAAAAATAATTAATGTTGGCAAGGTATTTAAATGGCTTCTAAACTTTTCATGTTTTTAAACATGTCTCTCAATTATTAATATTTCGGACGTGAGCGCATGTCGATATTTCGGGCGTATGATATAAGGGGTGTTTATCCCGACCAGCTGAACGGGGATATCGCGTATAAGATAGGTCTGGCCTTCGGGAAGTTCTTGGGAGGAGGGACCATCGCACTCGCTATGGACGTTAGAGAGAGCGGCCCTGATTTAAGGGAGAATCTGCTTAAAGGTATGATGGAAAGCGGGCTGAAGGTTGTTGATATTGGTATCGTTCCCACCCCTGTCCTTTACTTCACCGTTGCGTTCAAAAATCTGGATGGCGGAGCGATGATAACCGGATCGCACAACCCGAAGGAATACAACGGGGTTAAATTGTGCGGTAAGAAGGGGGTTTGCCTTTCCTACGAAACTGGCATAAGAGACGTGGAGAAGTTCGTCAAGGAGGGTGTTGAAAGCCCTAACCTTGAAAGTGAATTGATAAAAATGCAAATGGGAGGGGAATATGTTGATTTCGTTGCAGGAAAAGTGAAGTTCAAAAGGCCCCTCCGGATAGTGATAGATGCTGGCAACGGGGTGGCGGGGATGGTTTCCTGCGAGATCTTCCGGAAGCTTGGTTGCGAGGTGATCGGGCTCAACTGCGAACCCGATGGGAGATTCCCGAACCACCACCCGGATCCACTTGAGAGGGAGAACCTGAAACAACTCCAGGCAAAGGTAAAAGAAGCCAAGGCTGATATGGGAATAGCCTATGACGGTGACGGTGACCGCGTGGGGTTCGTGGATGAGAAGGGCGAAATCTTCGAGAATAACAAGGCCTTCGGCCTCATAATCGAAAACCTTCTTGAGGAAAATCCCGGGGGCAAGGTTATACATGAGGTTCTGACCTCGAAACTCGTGGAAGATATAATACGGAAAAAAGGGGGGGTTCCTGTGATTTCAAGGGTCGGTCACTCCTACATCCAGAGGAAGATGTTTGAAGAGAACGCTATTGTGGGGGGCGAAACTTCCGGTCATTATTATTTCAGGGAGAGCTACAATTACGATGACGGGATTTTCGGCTCGGCCAAGCTGGCAGAGCTCCTTTCGAGATCAGACAAGCCAATGTCAGAATTGGGCAAAGAGCTTCCAAAGTATATCACCTCTGATGACACGAGAATCCACTGCCCGGATGAGAAAAAGTTTCAAGTGGTGGAGAGCCTTCGGAAGAAATTTGGGGGGATGGGGAAGATGGTAACGATTGACGGCGTGAAAGTTATACTTGAGGGTTCCTGGTTCATAGTCCGCGCATCCAACACCCAGCCTGCCCTTGTTTTGAGATGGGAAGCAAGGGATAAAAAAGAATTTGAAAGGGTCGGGGCATTGGTTAAGAAAGAGGTTGAAAGTGAGATAAAGGCTATTTCCTGACCTCATCGAGTATCTTCTTCGCGTTGTCGACTGATATGTTTCTTTCTTCAGCCATTTTCTTAGCGACTTTTTCTATCTCGTCTTCTTTCGCACCTGCCGTCACGGCGATGTTCTTCGCATGCAAATTCATATGCCCTTTCTGTATCCCTTCTGTCGCCAGCGCCCGCAGGGCGGCGAAGTTCTGGGCGAGGCCAACGGCAGCTATTACCTCTGATAGCTCTTTTGCCGATTTGACGCCGAGTATTTTGAGCGAGACTTTTGCTTCGGGTTTTGTCCGTGTCGCACCTCCGACCGTTCCTATCGCGATTGGGATCTCTATCTCCCCGGCAAGGTCCCCTTCCTTGTTTTTATAGTATTTAGTAAGCGGGATGTATTTCCCTGAAATGCTCGCGTATGCATGCGCCCCTGCCTCGACAGCGCGAAAATCGTTACCTGTTGCTATCACCACCGCATCTATTCCGTTCATTATCCCTTTGTTATGTGTCGCGCATCTATAAGGGTCGTTCACAGCGAGGTGGTACGCCTCAAGAATCGCGTCCACAACCTCTTCCCCCTTCATCAGACCTTTCGTGGATTTTTCGAGATCTTCTTTCTTCCATACCGTTTTCGCACGGGCGAGCCTTTTATCCGCAAGGTTCGATATTATCCTGAGTCTCGTATATCCTCCTGTAACTTCCTCGAGGAAGGGTGAAATCCCCTCGCACATAGTGTTGACAGCATTAGCCCCCATAGCGTCTCTCACGTCCACCAGCAGGTGGATGAGAATCATCTCGCCAACTTCTGATTTAATCCTCCGGATTTCGAGGTCCTTCGCACCTCCACCAAAGCTCACTAGAACCGAATCCCTCTCGTTCGCGTTCGCCAGTATTTTTTCCTTGTTCTCGAGGATTGCTTTCTCCGCTTTTTCGAAGTCATTGAATCCCATGATCTGGATCTGCCCTATCATCACAGGATCATCGCTCGAGGTCTTGAAACCTCCGGATGGTTTTGTCAGCTTCGCCGCAAAGGAAGCGGCTGCAATGACCGAGGGTTCTTCTATGCACATGGGTATTACATATTCCTTCCCGTTTACGAGGAAATGCAGGCCAAGGCCGAAAGGCAGTTCGCATGTTCCCACCACGTTCTCTATCATCCTGTCCGCGGTCTCCATGCCCAAGGCCCCGGTCTTCCTTAGGATTCCGACCTCCTCCTCAGTCAAGCCAGCGAAATCCCTCAGTATCCTGAGTCTTTCTTCTGTGGATTTCTTGTAGAACTTTTGAAACTTCTCCATAACATCACTATTCTAACATTTGATACGAATTGTTTTTAAAGGTTCCGGGGATATTACGTCGATTGTTTAATGTTTTAAATACGTTCCGAGGGTGGAGACAAAATTAAGGTTACAATTACCATATACAGGAAGGTAATATTTATTTAATTGGTCCTTCACCAGGTCTTGGTTTGTACTCTTCTACGAATTTTTTAGGAACATGGGGCATTTCATCAATATTTAACTTTTTTAATGTGTCTTTAAGTTCCCCATAAGGGAACGGA
The DNA here is from genome assembly GCA_036478655.1 of Candidatus Aenigmatarchaeota archaeon. Lineage (GTDB taxonomy): Archaea > Aenigmatarchaeota > Aenigmatarchaeia > QMZP01 > QMZT01 > JAZGEG01. Next base: position 7,032 of record JAZGEG010000033.1, read on the forward strand.
CGAGATGTTAATGGTTCACTTATGAATTTAGTACCTTCTCCACTAATAACATTATACCCTCTGGGAAAAATTTCTACTCTAATTTGCTGATCCAACCCTTCTGATATGTATACAGCCTTATTTGGATTCCCAATCCTTTTTCTTTTCCACCTCATAAAAAATCACCTAAATAAATATTTATTATGAAATTTTAAAAGCTGATTGCCAGAATTTGACCTTCGGATGTACTGTTTTAAATACGTTCCGAGAAATTAAGAATATGTTTGATCTGAAAAGGAATTCGAAAGTCCTGAAATTAATTAAATCCAAGAAAGCGAAAAGGGTTTTAATCCAGGTGCCAGAGGGTCTGAAGATTGGTGTGGGAAACCTGATTGATTTCCTGGAAAAGAATGGTCTGGAGGTCATGCTCTCTGTGGAGCCGTGCTTCGGGGGGTGCGATCTGAGGGATAATGAAGCGAAAGAACTTGGGTGTGACCTGCTTTTGCACATAGGTCACAAGGATCTTGGACTGAAAACGAAACCCCCGGTGGTTTACTATGAATACTTCATGGATTCCGATTTCGTTCCGCTGCTTAGGAAATTCCTAAAAAAACTGAAATTCCGGAAAATCTGCCTGGTCACGACGATCCAGTTCGCTAAGAATCTCGATTCCGCGAAAAGATTCCTCGAGAAAAACGGCTTCAAGATTTACCTGGGGAAGGACATACTCGGCTGTGACGTCTCGAACGCAAAAAGATTCGAGGGGATCTCTGAATGTTATCTCTTCATCGGATCCGGGAGGTTCCATCCCCTTGGACTGCAGGAAAGGACAAGCAAGCCAGTTCTGTTCCTGGACATAGAGAAGCGGGCTTTGGAGGATCTCTCAAAAGAGAAAAATAAACTGGAAGTTAAAAAGGAAATGAGAATCCAGAAAGCGGGGGGGCTTCGGAACTTCGGGATAATCATATCGACAAAGAAGGGACAGCTCCGTCTTAAAACCGCGGAGAATGTAAAGAAAACCCTCAAAAAACGCGGGAAGAACGTTTACATGCTCGTCTGCGATCAGCTCATCCCGGAAAAACTCCTCGGTTTAGAAATAGATGTCCTAGTCAACACGGCCTGCCCGAGAATAAGGGAGGATTGCGAACAGTTCAGGAAGGTTATCCTGAATCCAGAAGATGTCGAGAGTTTATAAAAATCCTTCTTTTTTCTGGTGTTTCTTTTTCATGGCCTTGATCTTCTTCTCATGGACATCAACCCATCTGCTGGTTCTATCTGCGGCTGTTTTCGAGTTTCCAACGCCCGAGGTGTTCCCGACACCGACTATCAAGACATTATCGCCTTTCTTCGCCCTCTCCAGCGAATCTTTTATCCTTTCCATGACCTGAGGGATTGCGTCCTTTATCGCCTTTCGCATGGGCATTATCGCTTCCTCGGGCCTCATCTTGACTATTATCGAGTCCAAGGGGATGTCGTTTTTCACGGCGACATCCTCGATGTACGATCGCTCGACCCCGGGACCGCCCATCGCGACCCCAACGCCCTCAGCGATCGAGCCCGTTTTCTCGCCCTCGAGCTTCGCCGCTGCGTCTATTGTTATGATCCTGGATGTCTTGTTTTTCTTCACGACCTTCTCCACCGCCTTCCCAGGCCTTCCGAGCCTTCCGCCGGGGCCGTTAGCTTTCATGACAAAACAGTTTCTGTTCTCGATTTTAACATTCGCCATCATTATGTCCTCCTCGATCTCCCTTGCCTTTTTATTGCCTATTAGATTCGCTACAACTAGCGGTCCCAGCCCGTCTCCGACCGGTTCTCCCCTGGCGAGGGATTTCGTCCCCTTGTATACCGCCTTAGCTATCCGCTCTATCAAGGGCAGCTGCATCTGGATTATAAGGGCGATCTGGTAGGATTTTGTTTGCTTTATTAGCTCTACGTAGTGCCTGATTATCTTCGCTATGGTGTGCATTTCTATCCCGCCAGCCAGACCCATCTGGATGTGCGTCTTTCTCTCCTCATCCATTTTGGGAGCGACCTGGTTAACGAAATAACGGAATCTCTGCTTCTCGTTCTGTATGACAAGGTCGAATTTCTTGACTACCCCGTACGGATCGAGGGAGACCGGAGAGATTATGAAGAACTCGAAGAAGTTCGTGACAGAATCCTTGATTTTCTTGCTAGGGGTTTTCGATATCTCGTTTATCAGGAATTTTTTCGCATTATCTGACATCATCTCGAGCTCTTCTGCTGTCCTTTCGATCTTCCACATGATCTGGGAAAGCATCAGCCTGGGGTAGAAAAAGAAGAACATTCCCCAGAATGCCATCATGATAATCCATGAAATCCAGTTATCTCCCGCCCCAATTAATTGGAAAAGAACGTCCATACCCTATCATTTGGTTAACATATATTTATAGATTTCAGATTTGCTTTTTCAATTTAAATATTTAATGTAAATAGTTAAATATTATGGGTGGTTTCATGAAGAGAGCAATAACAATTATTTTGGTTGTTTTGTTTCTATCTATAATGGTCATCACGCCTACTGCAAGAGCAGAGGGTTTGCTTTCGGATTTTTTCAATATGATTAAAAAATGGTTTGAATCTTCGCCCCTGGGCAATTTATTTTCAATGCCAGTGAAGAGGATCGAAACGATAAAGATGAGCTTCTATCCTGAAAGTTTCGAGTTCAGCATGGACGATTTCGTGAACATAAGCACGGGGACGGGTGAAATATCGAATTTCAAAGGCCACATGAGCATTGATATGGGAAACAAAATTCTTGTTTTAAAGGAAGCTGGAAGTTCATTGTCCATAAAGGAAACCATTGGAGAGATAAATGTAGAGGGGTTGAAAATAGGATCCCTCGAACTTAAGGGCATGAAACTGGTTTTGGCTTCGGGGAACTGGAATGAAACAACAGAAAACGGCTCTGTCACGATAAAGGACTTTTTGGGTAGGGGCCTGATCAAGGAAGGGGCAATAGAGCTGGAAGGGAATGTCTCAAAAGTGATCAAGGCATAAGGGTTATTTCTCTTTGCCCGCCCACATCTCTACTATCTTCGCGTAGGCCGGCCTTGTTATCAGGATTCCGACCAGAACCCCCACTATCGTGGTTATCGCAAAACCGCGGACAAGCCCCACTCCTATCACCATCAGAGGAACCATCGCTGCGATCGTTGTGGAGGCTGAACCGAAGATTATGAAAAAGGCGCGCTTGATCTTTTCTTTGATTGTGTAAAGGATTTTCCTCTCCTTCCTCCCAGTCAGCGTTTCATCGGCTATGACTATCATGTTGTCCACCCCTATCCCTATTGCTGCTATTATTCCCCCAATCGCGGGCAGATCGATCGTCCACGTGAGAAGCCCAAGCAAGGGGATTAGCAGCGCACCGAACCATGCGGTTGGGTCTATCTCGTATTTCTTCCACCACGCCGTTGTTATCAAAAGGAAGTTTATAATCAAAACAGGACCCCATATGAACCAGTCGTTGTTCGCCGATATGCCGAGTATTATCACCACTTCTGAAAAACCTATGAGAACCAGGGGGAGCGTCACCCTGAACTTCCGATAACGCAAGAATGTTATGATTACTACTGCTATCGCCGCAAAACCAGCTGCGTAGAGTGCGGAGATAATGAAACCCCTTCCCAGGGTTGGGGATATCACGCCGACAGATACCGTTTCCAAGCTGACAGGAAGTGCCCCGGATCTAAGGATGGTCTGGAGGTTCATCTTTTCTTTCAAGGCCTCTTCCTTTGTTTCGCGAGATCCAGTTATTTGCGGGGTGGTGTAAATCT
>JAZGEG010000034.1:0-2090 GCA_036478655.1 Candidatus Aenigmatarchaeota archaeon
AGAGTTTTTATAAGGAAAAAACACAAAAATAGATATGATAAACAGAAAACTATCGTACGCCACCGGGATAACTGTTCTGATTATTGGTGTTGCAGTCGTTTCCATGTGCACTACCCAGACCCCTGAAATAAAAACGGCAGGAGGAGCTTTCTACATAAAACCTGCCGAATACACCCTTCCCCCGGGCGGAATGGTTGCGGTTCTGCTCATGGTAGAAAATAATGATCCGGATGGACGAAGCCTTTACTATAGTTTCAACTTTGAGGCGGTTCGGAGTGATATAGGGAAACCTCTGGAGGAAATCAGCAAATGGGTATTGTTTGAAAAGGATTCCGTTCTTCTGGCTCCGAACGAAACGGGTTTTAAAGATTCTGTTGTGTCCATCCCATCAGACTCCCCCGAGGGCGAATGCGTTTTCAATGCCTACGCTTGTTACGGTGAAACTGCAGAAGAATTAAGCGAGTGCGGAAAAAACAGCCAGAATCTCTGGGCTGATCCGTTAAAGTTGACTATAAGGGTTGCGGGCTAATTCTTTTTAAATTAAACACACATAATCAACATATCGAGAGGTGATGGGAATATCGGAGAATATTGATAAGCGAATGATACCTGAATTCAACATAGGGATGATAGGGCATGTGGATCACGGCAAGACCACACTGACCGAGGCCCTGACGGGGAAATGGACAGATACGCACTCGGAGGAGATCAAGAGGGGGATTTCGATCAGGCTCGGTTACGCGGACGTGACAATTTACAAGTGCCCTAAATGCAAGGGCGCAAAATGTTATTCAACGACCGAAAAATGCATAAAGTGTTTCACAAAATGCAAGCCAATCCGGACAGTCAGCTTTGTGGACGCCCCGGGTCACGAAACCCTGATGGCGACTGTTCTTTCGGGAGCGGCTCTTATGGACGGCGCGATTTTAACGATTGCCGCGAACGAGGAATGCCCGCAGCCGCAGACATCTGAACACCTGACAGCGATAGACATCGCGGGAATTCAAAAGCTAATAGTTGTCCAAACCAAGATAGACCTCCTTTCAAAAGAACAGGCCCTTGAAAATTATAAACGGATAAAGAATTTTTTGAAGGGGACTGTCGCTGAAAACGCTCCCATCATTCCGATATCCGCGTTGCAAAGGGTTAACCTTGACGTTCTTCTCGAAACTATCGAAAATGTCATGAAAACCCCGAAACGCGACCCTAAAAAGACCCCGAGATTCCTGGTGGCGAGATCTTTTGATGTGAACAATCCTGGGACGGAGATAGAGAAATTAAGGGGTGGCGTTATCGGAGGTTCACTGGCTCAGGGCAAGGTGAAGGTGGGGGATGAAATTGAGATAAAGCCCGGGGTGAAAACCAAGGAAGGGTACGAGTCTGTCAGAACGAAAATAACGGGTTTGCAAAAGGCCGGAAAGGATCTGAAGGAAATAGAACCGGGGGGATTGGTCGGGATATCCACGAATCTTGATCCATACCTAACGAAATCCGATTCCCTTTCCGGGAGCGTGGCAAGCCTGGTAGGAAAACTCCCGCCCACTTCTGAAAAGATAGGATTGAAAACGAATCTGCTCAAAAGGGTTGTTGGGATGAAGGAAGACCTGGGCGTGGGGGAGATAAAAACAGGGGATGCTCTCATGCTTACGGTGGGGACCATGCGAACGACCGGATCCGTAACCTCGGGCAGGTCGGGAGAGATCGAAGTCCATTTGAAAAGCCCCGTATGCGCGGACAAAGGCGAAAGAATCGCCTTCTCCAAGCTATTCTCAGGGCGCTGGCGTTTGATAGGATACGGAGAGGTTATTCGATAAGGATGGGAATCTGGTATTACGTGAGGTTTGAACGTTTTTAAATCTTTCTCTCGGAATTTTAATTGTGGAGGTGTGAGATATGGGATTTATTAAAGATGCAAAAAAAGAAATAGATGATTTTGAAAGAGAAGCTAAGAATAAACATGTGAAATCAGTTTTTTCACTATTATTTTCATCTTCAGAAGATGAAAAAAAAGAGTTTAACAATCATATGAACGGTCAATTATGGGGCGAAAAAAGGAGACTAGAAGATAAGATGTTAAAACTAGATCCAAC